>DASYCK010000108.1:0-88084 GCA_036500205.1 Polyangia bacterium
GCAGTTCGAAAGAGACCAGAAGGAGCGCCGCGAGGCCCAAACTCTCCGCGCGGCCCAGCGCCGCCGCGACCGCGCTCAGGCCCTCGCCGGTTGGACATCTCTACTTGGCCAGGATGCGGACATTTCTACTTTGCGTTGACATTAACAGGCTCAAAAGCCGGCTGCGACAAGCCAGCGGAGAGACCCATTGCGTGATCGCCCGTGTCGTCTTTCGCCCGCCGCCATTTTTGATGATTTCTGCCCCGGGACACCACCAATTGGCCTCTTTGCGTCACGGACGCCCGGGTGACTTTTGTGAACATCCTTACTGAAGTTCGTTGACCTTTTTGTGGCGAGGTGATACTCCCGAAGAAGTTCCGGTCTGCGACCACCGAACGAGTCCGCGCCACCCCCACCCGCCATCTCGCTTCCCCCCCCGACGCCGCACGGCAGCCGCTCGATGGAGATCACAATGACAAAGACGATCGCGCTCGCGTTGTTTTGGCCTTCGAACACCGGAGGAGGAGGTTGCTGCCATGCGCACATGGACTAGGAAGGTAGTGATAGCCACCGCGCTTTTCGGGGGCTGTACGGGGACGATCAGCTCCGCGGGCGTCGATACCGGCTCGGGTGCCAGCACGGGGAACCCCGGCTCGGGCAGCTCGCCGGGCTCTGGCTCGGGGAGTACCACCGGCTCTGGCTCGGGGAGCACCACCGGCAAGGGCTCGGGCGGCACCACCGGCAAGGGCTCGGGCGGCACCACCGCCCTGGGTTCGGGCGGGTCGAGCAGTAGCGCAGGCTCCGGCGGGTCCACCGTAGCTGGAACGGGCGGTACGGCGCCTGTCGATCCAACGGCGTGCGTCCCCGGGATTCCTGCGACGTCGCAGCTGACCCGCCTGACGCACGCGCAGTACGACAACACCATCCGTGATCTTCTCGGGATCACGAACCAACCTTCGGCCATGCTCGCTCCGGACGGCCCGGGCAGCGTCGATCAGCGGGCCTGGGACGGCTACCAGTCTGCGGCGTCGACAATCGCGCCCGCCGTGGTGGCGAGTTCAGCGCTCCTCGGGAAGATCCTGACCTGCACCCCGTCTGGAGACGGCAGCGCCTGCGCGCAGCAGTTCATCCAGAGCTTCGGAAAGCTCGCCTTCCGGCGCCCGCCGACCGCGGACGAGGTCAGTCGGTTCATGGCCCTGTACACGAACCGGGCGTCGATCACAGCCACGGGTGCCTTCAACGAGGCCATCCAGGTGATCCTCCAAGCGTTCCTGGTTTCGCCTTCGTTCCTGGCGCGGTCGGAGACCTCGACGACGATGCAGGGTCAGCGTTATGTCCTGTCGAGCTACGAGGTTGCCGCCCGGCTGTCTTACATGCTCTGGGGGACGATGCCTGACGCCGCACTGTTCTCGGCGGCCGACGCCAACAAGCTGACGACGACAGACGGCATCATGACGGAAGCGACGAGGATGCTGGCTGATCCGAAGGCCCGCACGCAGCTGGCCGCGTTCCACACGGCCTACGCCCTGATGGGCGACAACACCCGGTGGTCGGCCGCCGCGCACGACTCCACGGTCTATCCCGAGTTCACGGTGGCGATGGTTCCCGAGCTCACCGACGAGGCGCAGCGCTTCTTCGACTACGTAGCCTTCGATCTGAAGGGATCGTTCCAGGACCTCATCACGAAGCCAGTCGCGTTCGTGAACAAGGATCTGGCGCCCATCTACGGTCTCGACGCCTCTAAGTTCGGGACAGACATGACCATGACGACTCTCGATTCTTCGCAGCGGTCGGGCGTGTTCACGCACGCCGGCTTCCTGGCCTCTTACTCGTCATACAACAGGACGTCTCCCATCCTCCGCGGAGCCTTCCTCGAAAAGCAGGTCCTGTGCCGAACGATCGGCTCGCCTCCCGATGGCGCGGCCACGACGCCGCTTCCGACAGACGCCAGCCTGGATACGAACCGCAAGCGCGTGGAGCAGCAGACCTCGGGAGATGCCTGCGTAGGGTGTCACCACAGCATCGTCAACCCGGCCGGGTTCGCGCTCGAGGCGTACGACGGGGTTGGCGCCTGGCAGACCACCGAGCACGATACGGGGGTTGCCATCGACAGCACGGCAGATGTGCTCGTCGGGGCGAAGACGGTGCACGTGAACAGTCCGGTCGACCTGATGACGGCGATCGCCGCTTCACCCGAGGGGCAGTCTTGCTACGCGCAGCGGATGCTCGTGTATTCGTATGCGCGTGACCTGACCAGCCAGGACGTCTGCACCGTGCAGGGCCTCGCCAGCAAGATGGGCCAGTCGGGCTACACGATCCTCAACATGGTATCCGATCTCACCCAGACCGATTCCTTCCGCTATCGAGCAACGGAGGCCGCGCCATGAAACGTAGGCGATTCTTGCAGGGTATCGGTGGCGCCGCGCTTGCGGTGCCCTTTCTAAGCTCACTGCAACCCCGCTCCGCGCGGGCGGCCGGGGCGAACGGACCTCAGCGACTGGTGATTTTCTACACGCAGAACGGGTGTCTCACGAATCGCTGGTTCCCGACCGTCGAAAACGGCGCCCTCACGGCCGACGCCTTCACCGGGGCGAACCAGACCCTGGCGCCGCTGGCCAGCTTTGCGCCGAAGCTGCTCTTCCCGCGGGGGTTCGCCGAACATCCTCACGGCACGATCAACGGCTACTTCGATCCGCACGACGAGGGCATGGGGTCGAAGCTGACCTGCGCTCCCATCGATCCTGATACAACGGTGGGGACCCACTGGGCCACCTCCGCGTCGCTCGATCACGTGGCGGCGGGGCTCGTCAACCCGGCCGGCACCGGCCCGCTGGTGCTCTCGGTCGGGAGCGCGTTCGCGAACGTGAAGGGAATCCTCTCTTACAGCGCTCCCAACACGCCTTATTCCCCAGAGACGAACCCCTCCAACGTCTACAAGAAGCTCACCAGTGTGTATGTCAGTGGTACGCCCACGACGGCCGCGGACTATCACATTGCCCAGGGGAACAGCATCCTCGACGTCGTGAAGGCCGACCTGACCACGTTCAGCAACCTGAACATGAGCGCTGACGACAAGCAGAAGGTCAGCGACTGGAAGGATCTTCTCCGGCAGACGGAGGTCAAGGTGGTCTCGGCGGCTTGCAACGCCGACAACGCCAGCGCGCTCGGCATCACCGATGCCACTGTGAAGGCCGCCACCGGAAGTCGCGATGTCGCCACGCAGTTCAAGACGGGCGGCGACATGATGATCGACCTCATCGCGCTGACGATGATGTGCGACACGAACCGGATGATCGTTCTGCAGTGGCCCGGCTTCGTGACGTTCACCTGGGATGGGATGTCCTGCACGTCCGATCACCACGGTCTTTCTCACCGGAACGGCTCGGTTGCGGTCGGTGGCACCTGCGCGGCGGACGTGCTGACCCAGATCAGTCAGATCGACGGCTGGTACGCGGGACGTTACGCGAAGCTGGTCTCCCTCATCGACAGCATCAAAGAGGGCAGCGGCACGATGCTCGACAACTCGGCGGTCATGTGGCTGCCGGAGCTCGCGGACGGTAACGCCCACAACAACAACAACCTGCCGATCGCGATCGCCGGAAGTATGGGTGGCTACCTGAAACAGGGCCAGTCGATAAACTGTGACCCGAAGGGGCAGACGCTGGGAACGGGGAACAGCGAGGCGAGCTGCGCCAACGGCGCCACGACCGTCTCGTTCAATACCGGCTCGAACACCGGCAACACATTGCCGCTCAGCAAGCTGTACGTGACGTTGCTCAACGGCCTGGGCCGGAACGTGAGCGGGTGGCAGACGGTCAATAGCTTTGGCACGATGGACACGGACGACGTGACCAAAGGCATCACCATGCCCGGCGAGGTGGATCTGCTGAAGGCCTGAAGCCGTGTGATGTGCGCGCTGTGTAGGGCGCCTGAAGGAAACGACGAGACCCCCGCAAGGGGGGCCGTCGTTTTCGTCCCCCGGGAGATGTTAGGATGCTCCGCAGGCAGCTGTGGGTGAAGCGATGAGCCACGTCGTTCCCGGTCGGTCTTCGCACCACTGGGGCGCCGGCGCGATTCTGGGGATCTATGCCCTCGCCGCCGTGGTCGGATACTTCGTGGGCGCGCGCAGCGTTTTGCCGTTCGGTCCTTGGAGCGACCGCGCCGCCTCCACATCGCTCGCTCGAATCGGCTTTGCGTTGCGGGAGCAGAACGTGAAGGCAAGCCCGGAAGCCTGGGAAGCGCTGCGGGCCGATGCGGACACCGTCCGCGCCACCTGGAATCCGCAACAGCGCGACGTGTTCGACCTGGTGGTGGCGGTTCGAGGTCTGGAGCGGGGGGGAGAACCCGATTGGAGCAGGGCGGAGCAAGTGTGTCGTGCGCTGAAATGGCCGCGCTGCGACCGCGTGGCCCTGGAAGAGCTGCGCAGGAGAAGCCGGCCTTGAGGGAGCCTGGCGAGCGCGCGCCGCGCGGGCTGGTGACGTTGTTCGTGGGCCCGCTCGTCGTCGCGGTCTTGGCGGGCGCGGTGGGTCAGGTGCGCGCGAGGAAGGCGCGCGGTTCTTTCGCGCACATGACCGCATCGCTCCCGGCCGCCGAGCGAAAGGATCTCGAGTCTGCGCCCGCGCTGGCCCTCGCGAATGCGACGTGGGCCTTCGGCTCCTGGGAAGCCGTGAACAAGATGATGCGGATCGAGCTCGATCGCCTTCCGGAGTCGGACGGGGCACGCCGGGCGCGTGTCTTCGTCCGCTTCGGCGTCATCGACAGCAATCCGGACGGGCAGGCGGCGCTCTTCTCACAGGCGTGCCAGGCCGATCCCTACGACTGCGATCATCTCAAGGAAGCTGCGGAGCGCGAGACCAAGGCGCGCTTCGTCTCGCCAGGAAATTACTTGCCACTGTTCCTCCTCGGCGGTCATCCCCCGATTCCCTGACCCGCCTCCAATACAAACGTAGCGCCGCCCAACCCGTGCCCGGGCGATCCAGGGGGTCACCCGGCCGGTCGAACTAGGGGGGTGAACGGCGGCCGCTCAGCTCGGTGCTTCCGGGATTGTTGGAATTGTCGCCCCCGCGCGCGGCTTTGAAGGGATCCCGGCCGGCCAGCCAGGCGGCCGGCGTGCCTTCTGGGTCATCGAGCAGGATGCGCATCGCCGCCGTGAGCTCGAGCGGCAACACCTCGAGCCCGTGGACCTCATCGAGCGCGAGTTGCATGCCCGCGGCCACCGCGTGGAAGGCGCGTATGGGCTCCACGAAGCACGGGATGGGCCTTTTGCCGGCGAGGAACGCCGCGCGGGCCGTGGGGTCGTCCAGAACCTCCGCGCAGGCGTCGGCGTCGAGCGAGTTGGTTCCTCGGCACGGAAGCGGCCGCACCTCGTAGATCGAGCAGCGCGCGTCCTCCCGGTCGAGGAAGGGACAGGGATGCGCGGGAGAGAGGCGCTCGGTTGAGCTCAGCCCTCGGGTCTCGTCATCGGCGTCGCGGATGTGCTGGGTGATCGCGGCGAGGGCGGTCGCCGAGCGCGTGGCGCGCAGGTGGTCGTGGATCGCGAAGACCTCCGGGGCCGACACGCCGACCGCCTGGTGACAGCAGTGCGCGCAGCCGGAACGACAGGCGGGGGCCTGGTCGGGCGACCGGCTCAGCAGACCTTCGACGATCGTGGAGGTTCCGGCCATCGCCTTGCGCCCGAGCGCGACCGCGTTTTCCAGCGTGTGGCCAGCGGCCAGCAGCGCGTGCGCCGTGCTGGCGGCGCCGAGCGCCACCTCGTCCTGCCACGCGTCGTTGAACATCGGCGCGGACAGCGTCAGCCGATGTCCGCCGCGCGGATCTCCGTGAATGACCAGGTGCGCCCTGCCCTGTTCGTCGCGGCGAGCGCCCGCTGGGGCTCCTGGCTTTTTCTTCTTCGCGCTCACGTGCCCCCCGCCGTCTCGCCGGGCGATTGACGGCTTGGACAGCTTACCTCCGTACCTGGACCGCGTCGCGATCAGGCGCGCATCGCGCGCGGTCGGGCCAGGCTCGGGGGGGCCTCGGCCACGGCGGCAGCCTCGCCGGGGGGCGTCGCGACGTAGGCGCGCGACGGCGGGTCGAAGCCGCAGGAGGTCCCGTCGACGTGAACGATCTCGTCCTCCCAGGGCAGGCGGTAGCGGCCCGCCACCAGATCGCGCATGTACGTGTAGGGACAGTCGCCCGCTCCCCCCTTGACCGCCACGTAGCCGCGGTGGGCGAGCTGGTAGATGTTGTTCTCGACGCCCCACTGTCGCCTCGCCTCGCGCACCAGGTCGGGCCTGACCTCGGCGGTGATGATCTCGTCGGGGCGGCCGCCACCCGTCGCCAGCGGCGTGCCGTCGAAGTCGACGATCATCCCCTCGCCCATCGAGTCGAACGTGCCGTCCGAGCCGCACAGGCAGACGGACGCCGTCACGGCCAGGTTGCAGAATGCGTTCGACTCGTTCGTGATGCGCCAGGCGTGGCGGATGGGGGCCGTGTAACCGGCCGTGCGCAAGACGATCTCGGCCCCCTTGTATGCGCACTCGCGCGCCATCTCGGGGAACATCCCGTCGTGGCAGATGATGAGCGCCAGCTTGCTGCCGCGCGGCCCCTCGCAGACGGGGATCCCCACGTCGCCCGGCTCCCACGGCTCGACGGGCACCCAGGGATGAAGCTTGCGATAGTAGAGCCGCAGGCTCCCCTCGTCGTCGAAGATCAGCCCGGTGTTGTACGGGTTGCCGTGCGGGTTCGCTTCCATGATCGAGAAGCAGCCCCAGATCCGGTTGTCACGGCAGGCGCCGCGGAGGGCCGCCACCTCGGGGCCGTCCATGTCGCACATCAGCTCGGGCGCCGTGCTCATCGACAGGCCGTGCAGCGAATACTCGGGGAACACGACCAGGTCCATGCTGGGGAGGTTCCGCCGCGCCTTCGCCACCATGGCGACGATGCGCGCCGTCTGGGCCGCCAGCTCGGCCGGGGTCGTCACGGTGGGGAGCTGGAGCTGCACCATCCCCAGCACCACGCCGTTCGGCGAACGGTTCAAACCTCCGAGGCCACTCATCGGGAGCTCCTTGTCTCGAGGGACGATCGTGCCATCACAGGGTCCGTTGGTTTTGCCCGACTGATGCGGCCGCCAGGTTTCCGCTCCGTGCGCTTTTTGTAACTTCACGGTCCCTCCGACGTTTCAACCGTACCGAAATGTCGTCGAAACCTCGTGTTCTTCTGCGACCGGTAATCTGCGTTCGTGGTGTCCCCTCCGCGGCTCGAGCTGGTGAACGTCAGCAAGACGTATCCAGGGGTCAAGGCGAACGATCGGGTCAGCCTGCAGGTGATGCCGGGCGAGATCCACGCCATCCTGGGCGAGAACGGGGCCGGCAAATCGACGTTGATGAAGATCATCTACGGCGCCGTGCGGCCCGACGAGGGCGAAGTGCGCTGGAACGGCGAGCCGCTGCGCATCACCAGCCCGCGCCACGCGCGCGCGCTCGGGATCGCCATGGTGTTCCAGCACTTCGCGCTGTTCGACGCGCTGACGGTCGCGGAGAATGTCTGGCTGGGCCTCGACGCTTCCTTCTCGCGCCCAGCCCTGCTGGCCCGCATCGCCGAGATCGCGCGCGCCCACGCGCTCGACGAGGCGCCCGATCGCCTGGCGGAGCGGCGGGTCGGCGATCTGTCCGTCGGGGAACGGCAGCGGGTGGAGATCCTGCGGGCGTTGCTCACCGAGCCTCGGCTGCTGATCCTCGACGAACCGACCTCGGTGCTGACGCCGCAGGCGGCCGAATCGCTGTTCACGACCTTGCGCCGTCTGGCCGCCGACGGCTGTTCGATCCTTTACATCAGCCACAAGCTCCACGAGGTGCGGGCGTTGTGCACGCGTTGCACGGTGCTGCGTGGCGGCCGGGTGACGGCGACCGTCGATCCACGGGCGGAGACGAACCAGACGCTCTCCGAGCTGATGCTGGGCGCCGCCCCCCCTGCCCTGGCGCCGGCCGCGCCGCCTAGCGGTGATGCGTCCGCCGGCCCGGCGGCGCTGGAGGTGCGGGCGCTCTCGCTGCCGCAGCCCGAGCGCTTCGGCGTGGCGCTGGCGGGGATCTCGTTCACGGTGCGGGCGGGCGAGATCCTGGGGATCGCCGGCATCTCGGGTAGCGGCCAGGGGGAGTTGCTCGACGCGATCTCGGGCGAGGAGCCGCGGATCCCCCTCGGAAGCATCACCCTCGGCGGCGTCGACGTCGCGGGGACCGGATCGCGCGCGCGCCGGGCGCGGGGGCTGTGCACCGTGCCCGAGGAGCGCATCGGGCGCGGCGCCGTCCCCACGCTGTCGCTCTCCGCGAATACCTTGTTGACCCGGCGCGATCCCATCGCCCGCTCCGGCCTGCTGAGCTGGCGGGTGGCGCGCCGGCTGGCCAGCCGGTTGATCGCGAACTTCGGGGTGCGCACGCCTGGAACGGAAACCCGGGCGGGCAGCCTCTCGGGGGGCAACCTGCAGAAGTTCATCGTGGGGCGCGAGATCGACGCCCGGCCGCGCGTGCTGGTGGTGGCCCAGCCGACCTGGGGGCTCGACGTGGGCGCGGCGGCGCAGATCCGCGGCGCGCTGCGGACCCTGGCGGAAGAAGGCGTGGCCGTGCTGGTGATCAGCGAGGACCTGGAGGAGCTGTTCGAGCTGTGCGCCGAGCTGGTGGTGATGGCGCGCGGGAGGCTCTCCCGGCGCCTGGCCGTTCGCGACGCCACCGTGGCCCAGATCGGCGCGTGGATGAGCGGGCACTTCGGCGACGGCGCGCCCGCGGCCTCCGACGCTCCCCGCCCGGCAAGTGAGGAAGCGCATGCCTGAACGAGCGCTCGCCGTTAGGGTGGGGCGAAAGGTGGTGGGCGCGGTCGCGTCGCCGCTGGTGGCGCTCGCCATCACCGTGGCCATCGGCTCACTCCTGTTCGCGGCGCTGGGGCAGTCACCGGGGCGCGGTCTGGCGATGTTCTTCGTCGAGCCGCTGCGGGGTGCCCGCGCGCTGAGCGAGCTGGCCATCAAGGCGACGCCGCTCTGCCTGATCGCGCTGGGGCTGGTGGTGTCGTTCCGGGCCAACGTCTGGAACATCGGCGCCGAGGGGCAGTTCATCCTGGGGGCCATCGCGGCCACCGCCGTCGCCATGCGCGCCGGCGAGGGCACGAGTCACTGGATCGTCGTCCCCATCGCGCTCGCCGGCGTGCTGGGGGGCATGGTCTGGGCCGGCCTGGTGGCCTGGCTGCGCGATCAGTTCAACGCCAACGAGATCCTGGTCAGCCTGATGCTCGTCTACGTGGCCGAGCTGTTCCTCGGCTACCTCGTCTACGGTCCCTGGAAAGATCCCGAGGGGTTCAACTTTCCCCAGACGGTGACGTTCGCGGCGGCCACCGAGATCCCGCGCCTGGCGGCCGGGTATCGCGCGAACGTCGGCTTCCTGGTGGCGCTCGCCACGGCGCCCCTCGTCTGGCTGTTCCTGTCGCGCACCTACGCCGGCTACCAGCTCGAGGTGTGCGGCATCGCGCTGCGGGCGGCCCGCTACGCCGGCTTCTCGTCGCGGCGCACGCTGTGGACGGCGCTGTTCGTCTCGGGTGGCTTCGCCGGGCTGGCCGGCGCGCTCGAGGTGGCCGGGCCGCTCGGTCAGCTCACGCCTCACCTGCCGGTCGGCTACGGTTTCGCCGCCATCATCGTGGCGTTCGTGGGCCGGCTGCACCCGATCGGCGTGCTGCTGTCGTCGTTCCTGATGAGCCTGTTCTACATCGGGGGCGAGCTGGCGCAGTCCCGCCTGGGCTTGCCGCAGGCGCTGACCGGCGTGTTCCAGGGGCTGCTGCTGTTCGCGCTGCTGGGCTGCGACGCCGTCGCGCAGAGGCTGCGGCGCTGATGGGCGCCTTCGTGTTGATGCTGTCGGCCTCGGTGGGCGCGGGGACGGTGCTGGCGCTGGCGGCGCTGGGGTTGCTGATCAACGAGCGCGCCGGCGTCGTCAACCTGGGCGCCGAGGGGATGATGCTGCTGGGGGCGCTGGCGGCGTACGCCACGGCGGCGCACGGGCATGGCGCTCCGCTGGCCTTTCTCGCGGGCGCGGGCGCGGGGGCGCTGGCGGCGGCGCTGTTCGGCCTGTTCGTGGTGTGGCTGGGGACGAACCAGTACGCGACGGGCCTGGCGCTGAGCCTGTTCGGCGCCGGCTTCACGGCGTTCGCGGGCGCTGGCTTCACCGATCAGCAGATCGCCGCGCTCCCCAAGGCTGGAATTCCCCACCTGCGCGAGCTTCCCGTCGTCGGCCCCGCCCTGTTCGGTTATCACCCGATCGTCTACCTGACCGTCGCGGTGGCGGCGGCGCTGGCCTGGTTCCTGTTTCGCTCGCGCGCCGGGCTGGTGCTGCGCGCCGTGGGCGAGTCGCCCGAGTCGGCGCACGTCCTCGGCCACCCGGTGCGTCGCGTGCGCCTCTACGCCGTGATCGCCGGGGGGTCCCTGTGCGGGCTGGCGGGGGCTTACGTGTCGCTCGTCTACGCTCACCTGTGGGTCGAGGGGCTCATCGCCGGGAAGGGCTGGATCGCGCTCGCGCTGACCACCTTCGCCACCTGGCGCCCGGGGCGCGTGCTGCTGGGGGCCTACCTGTTCGGCGGCGTCACCATGCTGCAGTTCCACCTGCAGGGGCGTGGCGTCGACGTGGAGAGTCACCTGCTGGGCATGTCGCCCTACCTGGCGACGATCCTCGTCCTGGTGATCATCTCGCGCAGTCGCGCCTGGATCCGCATCAACATGCCGGCCTCGCTCGGCAAGCCGTTTCAACCCACCAAATGAAGAGGAGATCGGAAATGACATCGAAGACCATGCCCCGTCGTCCCATGCTCGTTGCCGCGGGGCTGCTCGCCGCCGCGGCGCTGCTCGCGCGCGGCGCCACGAACCTGCGCGCCGAGACGCCCGCCGCACCCAAGGCCGCGGCCCCGTTGAAGGTGGCGTTCGCGTACGTCGGTCCGGTCGGCGACGCCGGCTGGACGTTCGCGCACGACAAGGCGCGCAAGGCGCTGGAGGCGGAGTACGGGGCGAAGATCAAGACCAGCTACGTCGAGAACGTGCCCGAGGCCGCCGACGCCGAGCGGGTGCTGCGCGACATGGTGTCGCAGGGGAACACGCTGATCTTCGGCACCACGTTCGGCTACATGACGCCGATGATGAAGGTCGCCGCCGAGGAGAAGGGCGTGAAGTTCGAGCACGCCACCGGGTACAAGACGGCCCCCAACCTGCGCACCTACGACTCGCGCACCTACGAGGGGGCGTACCTCGTCGGCGTGATCGCGGGCGGCATGACCAAGAGCAACATCCTGGGCGTGGTAGCGTCGATCCCGATCCCCGAGGTCATTCGCAACATCGACTCGTTCACCTTGGGCGCGCAGAGCGTGAACCCGAAGATCGAGACCCGGGTGGTGTGGGTCAACAAGTGGTTCGACCCGCCCAAGGAGTCCGAGGGGGCGCAGGCGCTATTGAACGACGGCGCGGACGTGCTGATGCAGAACACCGACTCGTCGGCGGTGCTGCAGACGGCGGAGAAGGCGGGCAAGTACGGGTTCGGCTGGGACTCGGACATGTCGAAGTTCGGGCCCAACGCGCACCTCGGCTCGGCGGTCATCAACTGGGCTCCGTACTACAAGAAGGCGGTCGGCGACGTGCTGGCCGGCACCTGGAAGACGGGGCAGACCTGGTGGGGTGTCAAGGAAGGGGCGATCGACGTCGCCTCGATCTCGAGCAAGGTACCGGCGGCGCTGGTGAAGAAGGTCGACACGATAAAGAAGGGGCTGAAGGACGGCAGCTACGCAATCTGGAAAGGGCCCATCGTCGACCAGTCAGGCAAGGAGCTGCTGAAGGCGAACCAGGTCGCCGACGACAAGTTCCTGCATGGCATCAACTTCTACGTGAAGGGCGTCAAAGGGAAGCCGCCGACGGGATCGTGAGCGCGGGCTCGCCGGCGCGGGCCGCTTCTCGGGCCCGCTCGATGGCCCAGAACGCCGCTTCGGGCGTCGCAGGGGACGCCAGCGCGACCTCGACGGGCGCGCCCTCGGCCGTCGTCGCGAAGGCGGCGACCGCGGCCCGTAGCGCCTCGCGCACGCTGATGGCCAGCATCAACGGTGGCTCGCCCACGGCCTTGCTGCCGTGGACGACGCCCGGCTCGTGTGCTTGCGCCAGCAAGGTGACCCGCAGGTCGGGCGGGCATTCGCCCAGGCTGGGGAGCTTGTAGGTCGAGGCGCCGGCGGTCGCCAGCGCGCCGCGCGCCGTCCACACCAGCTCCTCGCTGGTGAGCCACCCCACCCCTTGCACGAAGCCCCCTTCCACCTGTCCCCGATCGACGACGGGCGACAGCGAATCACCGACGTCATGGACGATGTCGGTGCGCAGCAACCGGTACTGACCGGTGAAGCCGTCGACCTCGACCTCGCTGGCGGCGGCCCCGTAGGCGAAGTAGTGAAACGGCTTGCCTGTACCGGAGGCGCGATCGAAGTGCAGCTCGGGCGTGCGGTAGTAGCCGGTCGTCGACAGCGACACCCGCTCCAGATAGGCGCGCAGGACGATCTCGACGAACGGCAGCGCCCGCTCGGCGGCGCCGCGCGGGAAGACCCGTCCGTCCTCGAACACGATCGCCTCGGGGGGCACGACGAAGATGACGGCCGCCACCTCGGCCAGGCGGTCACGCAACGTCTCGCACGCGGCCAGCACGGCGGCGCCGTTCAGGTCCGAGCCGCTCGACGCCGCCGTCGCCGACGTGTTCGGCACCTTGTCGGTGCGCGTGGCCATCACCCGCACGTGCGCGAGCGGCAGCCCCAGTGCGTCGGCAGCGATCTGCTGCATCTTCGTGTGCAACCCCTGCCCCATCTCGGTGCCGCCATGGTTCACCTGCACGCTGCCGTCCTTGTAGATCAGCACCAGCGCGCCGGCCTGATTGTAGAAAGCGGTCGTGAACGAGATGCCGAACTTCACCGGCGTGATGGCCAGGCCGCGCTTGAGGTGCGCGTGCGCCTCGTTGAACTGGCGGATCTCCTCGGTCCGGTCGTCGAACGCGCTCGAGGTCTTGAGCTCGTCCCAGATCCGTCCGACGCGGCTGGCGTCGCGGACCACCTGACCGTAGTGGGTCACGTCGCCGTCGCGATAGAAGTTTCGCGCGCGGATCTGGTCCGGGGGCAGGCCCAGCCGCCGCGCGATGCGGTCGAGAATCTCCTCGATGGCCAGCATCCCCTGGGGGCCGCCAAAGCCACGGAAGGCGGTGTGGGAGACCATGTTGGTGCGGCAGACCCGCCCGCCCACCTCGACGTCGGCGAGGAGATAGCAGTTGTCGGCGTGGAACATCGCCCGTGACAGCACGGGGGCGCTCAGATCCAGGCTCCAGCCGCCGTCGCTGAACAGCTCGAGCGCCAGCGCGAGCAGCCGACCGTCCTCGGCGAAGCCGACGTCGAAGCGGGCCAGAAACGGGTGGCGCTTGCCCGTCATCGTCATGTCCTGCTGGCGGGTCAGCCGCACCCGGATGGGCCGGCGCAGCTTGCGCGCGCCCAGGGCCGCGATGGCCGCCCAGGCGTTCGCCTGCACCTCCTTGCCGCCGAAGGCGCCCCCCATGCGCAGGCACTGGATGATCACCTCATGGCGCCTGACGCCCAGCACGCGGGCCACGATCTCTTGCGTCTCGCTCGGGTGCTGCGTCGACGAGTGAACGAACAGGTTGCCCCCTTCGTCGACGAACGCCAGCGCCGCCTGGGTCTCCAGATAGAAGTGCTCCTGTCCGCCCATGAACAGCTCGCCCGACAGGCGCAGAGGGGCCGCGCGCAGCCCGCCCTGCGGATCCCCGCGCCGCATGCGCTCCCGCTCGGTGAGGAAGCTGTCGGCCGCGATCGCGTCGGCGATCGACAGGATCGCGGGGAGCGGCGCGTACGTGACGTGCACGGCCTCGGCGCCCAGCCGCGCCTGCTCTTCCGTCTCGGCGATGACCCAGGCCACCGCCTGACCGTGAAAGCTCACCTCGGACGGAAACAGCGGCTCGTCGTGGCGGGCCGGTCCGGTGTCGTTTTCACCGGTCACGTCGGCGGCGGTCAGCACCGCCAGCACGCCCGGCTTGCCGAGCGCCGCGGTGTCTTCGATCGCTTCGACGCGGGCGTGGGCGTGCGGGGCCGTCACCGGCCAGGCATGCGCCAGCCGCGCCGTGTCGGGCACCAGATCGTCCACGTACTTCGCGTCGCCGGTCACGTGCGCGGCCGCCGCTTCGTGGCCGACTGGCTTGCCGACGACCCGGCTCATGTGGTGGCCCCTCCGGCCTCTGTGTCGGCGAAGAACTTCTCCATCAGCTTGCCCAGCATGCGCCGGCGGTAGGCGGCGCTCCCCCGCTGGTCGGTCATGGGGCTCCCCAGCGTCTCCAGCTCCGCGGCGAGCGCCAGCGCGGTCTCATGATTCCAGGGCATGCCCTGGGCGCGCGCCTCGGCGACGCGAGCGCGCACCGGCGTCGCCGCCACGCCGCCGAACGCGATCAGCAGCCGCCTCACGTGACCGTTCGCCGTCAGGTCGAGCGCGAACGCCGCCGCCACCGTCGAGATGTCGTCGAGCACCCGCTTGCTGACCTTGTAGAACCGCTGCCAGCGCGCCAGCGGGCGCGGCACGTGGACGCTGACGATCACCTCGCCCGGCGCGAGGGCCGTCTTCCGGTAGTCGAGGAAGAACGCGTCGAGCGCCACCCGCCGCGTCCCGTGCGAGGCACTGGTCAGCGCCACCTCCGCGTCGAGCGCCAGCAGCGCCGGCGACGAATCCCCGATGGGCGAGGCCGTGGCGAGGTTGCCGCCCAAGGTGGCCCGGTTGCGAATCAGGCGCGACGAGAACAGCGGCAGCAGCTGGCGCAGCAGGGCCAGATCGGTCCCCGCCCTCTGGGCTTCGGTCACGTGCTCCTCGAGCTCGGACAAGGTCACCCCCGCCCCGATGACCACCTCGTGCGGCGTGAGCTCGAACCGCTGGAGCTCGCGCACCGCCTCCAGCGAGATCAACGTCGGGAAGCGCTGGTGGCGCTGGTTCACGTAGACCATCAGATCGGTGCCGCCCGCGATCATGATCGCGTCGGGCAAGGTCGCGAGGTGGGCCAGCAAGGACGGCAAGTCGGTGGGACGGAGGAAGCGGCGACCGTCCATCGCCTGATCGACCGCCTCGAGCGCTGGCGGCGTCGCGCCGAGCTGGACCAGCCGGGGATCGTCGGTGGCCGGCGCCGGCAAGGCGCGCGCGACGTCGACGATGGGCCGGTAGCCGGTGCAACGACAGAGGTTGCCGCCGATCGATTCGGGGTCGTAGCCGGTCCGCCCCGCCCGGTAGTACTCGCAGGTGAGGCTGACCACGAAGCCGGGCGTGCAGTAGCCGCACTGCGAGCCGCCGGCCGCCGCCATCAGCTGTTGCACCGGATGAAGCTGGCCCGGCGCCGGGGCGACCCCCTCGACGGAGATGACGGTGCGACCGTCGAGCGCCACCAGCGGCATCAGGCAGCTGTTCACCGGCATGAGCTGCGCGCCGGTGGCCGTCGCCCGCAGGACGGCGACGGCGCACGCGCCGCATTCCCCCTCGGCGCACCCTTCCTTGCTGCCGGTCAGACCACGGGCGCGCAGCCATTGCAGCAGCGTGGTGTGGTGATCGACATCGCCCACCCGCACCGTCTCGCCATTGAGCACGAAGCTCACGCCCATCGCCGATCAGTATAGCGACCGCTTCACTCTTCGGGGTCGCGATCGACGATGTTTCGCGGCGGTCGTTGATCTCGAAACGGCGTGGAAATCAGGTGAAATCGCCGCGAGATCACCGATCGTCGCGATGACAGTGCGCGACGCCCCATGTAGACTGGACGACGTGCGTGAGGTCGCGGAGGCCCTCTTGGAAGTGCTGGCGGGCGGCGGGCGCGGAGCGCTCGCCACGGTGGTGCGCACGTCGGGGTCGACGCCCCAGCGACCGGGGGCTCGCCTGCTTTTGCGTCCCGACGACACCACCCTCGGCACGGTGGGCGGCGGCGCCATCGAGCACGCGGTGCTCGAGGCGCTGCGCGAGGCTCGTCGTTCGGGCGCGTCGCAGCTGCTGCAGCGCGAGCTCGGCTACGACCTCGGCATGTGTTGTGGCGGCCGGATGGAGATCTTCATCGAGCCGATCGAGGGCGCGTCGCGGCTGTGGCTGTTCGGCGCCGGTCACATCGCGCTGCCGACCGCGGCACTGGCGCGCACCGTCGGCTTCGAGGTGACGGTCGTCGATGAGCGCGAGGAGCTGAACACCGAGGAGAGATTCCCCGCCTGTCGCCGGGAGCTGCGCGAGGCGGGCGAGTTGCTCCGGGACACGGACCTCGGCGACCGGGACTGGCTGTTGATCGTCACGCACGATCACCGCCTCGACGAGGACCTGCTCGAGCGGGCCGTGCAGCGGCGCCCCCGGTTCATCGGCCTGGTGGGGAGCCAGCGCAAGACGTTCCGGCTGATCCAGCGCATAACGGCCAAGCTGGGGGGACCAGACGCGCTGGCGCTCGATCGGGTGTTCGCGCCGGTGGGGCTCGACATCGGCGCGGTGGGACCGGAGGAGATCGCCGTCAGCATCGTCGCCGAGCTGGTGGCGTTGCGGCGCGGACGCGAGGTGGCGACCGCGCCGCACCTGCGCGTGGTCGACGACGTCCGCCTGCAGCGGCTGCTGCGCGACGAACGGACCGGATGATGGCGAACGACCCGTTGCAACAAGGCCTCGATTGCCTGGCCACCCAGGTGGCGCGCGATCTGGATCTGGTCGACTATCCGCGCCGCGACTGGTTGCCGAAGCGCCAGACGACGACCGGCGCGCCGATCCTCGACGTCCTCATCGTCGGCGCGGGCCAGGGGGGGCTGGCCACGGCGTTCGGTCTGATGCGCGAGCGGGTGACGAATCTGCTGGTGGTCGACCAGAACCCGCTCGATCGCGCCGGCCCGTGGCTGAACTTCGCGCGCATGCGGACGTTGCGCACGCCGAAGCATGTCACCGGGCCCGACCTGGGGATCCCCAGCCTCACGCCGCGGTCCTGGTACGAGGCCCAGCACGGCCTGGGAAGCTGGGACACGCTGGGGCTGATCCCCAAGGAGTCGTGGGCCGCCTATCTGGCCTGGTACCGGCAGACCCTGGGGATCCCCGTCCGCCCCGACACGCAGGTCGGGGCGTTGCGCTGGGACGCCGTCAACGCCGCCTGGAGCGTCCCTTGCGGCGCCGATACGTTGCACGCCCGGCGCGTGGTGCTGGCCACCGGCATCGAGGGCTCGGGGCAGTGGGAGATCCCGGCGATGATCCGCGACGCGCTGCCGCCACATCTGTACGCGCACACGCGGGCGGACATCGACTTCGCCGCGCTGGCCGGGAAGCGGGTGGCGGTGCTGGGGGCCGGGGCGTCCGCCTTCGACAACGCCGCCACGGCGCTGGAGCGCGGGGCCGCCAGCGTTCATCTCTGCTTCCGGCGCAAGGCGCTCGTGAACGTCAACGCCTATCGCTGGGCCGAGTTCGTCGGCTTCCTGAAGCACTTCGGCGATCTGGCGGATGCCGACAAGTGGCGCTTCATCGTGCAGCTGATGCGCATGGGGCAGCTTCCGCCGGCCGACACGTTCGCCCGCGCCCGCCAGCATCCGGGGTTTCACCTGCACCCGGGGTGCGCCTGGACGTCGCTCGAGGCGCACGGCGACGCCGTCACCATCCACACGCTGGGCGGCGAGCGCCACGAGGTCGACTTCGTGATCGTCGGGACCGGGTTCGTCACCAACCTGGCGCTGCGGCCCGAGTTGACGGAGCTCGAGCCGCACCTGGCCCGCTGGGCCGATCGCTATCGTCCCCCCGAGGGGGAGAGCAACGCCGATCTGCTGCGTCACCCTTACCTGGGCCCGAGCTTCGAGTTCACCGAGCGGGTGCCGGGCGCGGCGCCCTATGTCGGCAATCTCTTCAACTACACGTTCGGCGGTCTGTTGAGCCTGGGCTTCGGCGGCGCCAGTATCTCGGGGATGAAGTACTCGCAGCAGCGGCTGGTGGCCGGCGTGACCGGCTCGCTGTTCGTCGAGGATCGCGAGGCCCATCTGCAGAGCCTGCACGACTTCGCCGAGGCGGAGTTTTGACGCCGATTCGCGGGGTGAAGAGCACGCGCGTCGTGCTCCCCACGGGCGTGGTCGGGCCGGCCACCGTGCTGTTCGACGACGGCGGTCGGATCGAGGCGGTGCTGGCGGGCAGTTCGGGCGACCCCGGCATCGTCGACGTGGGGACCTGCGTGGTGTCTCCGGGGCTCGTCGACTGTCACGTCCACGTCAACGAGCCGGGCCGCACCGACTGGGAAGGGTTCGCGACGGCGACCCGCGCCGCCGCTGCCGGTGGGGTGACGACCCTGGTCGACATGCCGCTCAATTGCATTCCCGTCACCACCACCGCCGAGGCGCTGGAGACGAAGCGCGTCGCGTGCGCGGGCAAGCTGTTCGTGGACGTCGGCTTCTGGGGGGGCGTCGTGCCCGACAACGCCGGCGCGCTGCCGGGGCTCGCCGAGGCGGGCGCCCTCGGCTGCAAGGCGTTCCTGGTGCACTCGGGGATCGACGAGTTTCCCAACGCCACCGAGGCCGATCTGCGACGGGCCATGCCGATCTTGCGCGCGCACGGGTTGCCCCTGCTGGCGCACGCCGAGCTCGATCTGGGCGCGCCGGAGCCCTCGGAGGCGGAGGCCCGTGTCTACGACGGCTACCTGCGCTCGCGTCCGCCGGCCTGGGAGGACGAGGCGATCCGTCTGCTGGTGCGCCTGTGTCGCGAGACCGGTTGCGCCGTGCACGTCGTCCACCTCTCCTCGGCGTCGTCGATCGAGACGGTGCGGTCCGCCAAGGCGGAAGGCTTGCCCATCAGCGTCGAGACCTGCCCGCACTATCTGTGCCTCGAGGCCGAGGCGATCCCGGACGGCGCGACCCACTTCAAGTGCGCGCCCCCCATTCGCGAGCACGCGAACCGCGAGGCGCTGTGGCGGGGGCTGAGCGAGGGCGTCATCGATCTGGTCATCAGCGATCACAGCCCGTGCGCGCCCCACCTGAAGGTGCCCGAGCGCGGTGACTTTCAGGCGGCCTGGGGGGGGATCTCGTCGCTGCAGCTCGCCCTGCCCGCGGTCTGGACGGAGGCGCGGCGGCGCGGGCACGGCTTCGCGACGCTGGCCACCTGGATGAGCGCGGCGCCGGCGCGCCTGGCCGGTCTGCAGGCGCGCAAGGGGCGCATCGCGCCGGGGCTCGACGCCGACCTGGCGATCTGGGATCCCGACGCCGAACACCAGGTGGCGGCCGATGAGCTGTTCTTTCGCCACAAGATCTCGCCCTACGTCGGCGAGGCCCTCGCCGGTCGCGTGCAGATGACCCTGCTGCGCGGTCGCATCGTCTATGACGGCGCCACGCATCCCGCGGGCGCGCGCGGGACGCCGTTGCTGGGACGCGATCGACCCGCCATCGACGACCATGCCTTCGGCGGCGCAGGAGCCCGCGCGTGAACGAAGCCCCCATCGCCGCCTTCACCGGTCTCGTCGACCTCGCCGCCGCGGGGATGGGCGGGCGGGCGCTTCACGCCAGCGACGACTTCTTCGCCGCCGCCGAGAATCTCTTGCAACCGGGCCGCGGCGTCTTCATCGAGGGAAAATTCACCGAGCAGGGAAAATGGATGGACGGCTGGGAGAGCCGCCGACGCCGCGCCAATCCCCCCGATCACGACTGGTGCATCCTGGCGCTGGGCGCGGCGGGCGAGGTGGTGGGGTTCGACGTCGACACCAATCACTTCCTCGGTAACCATCCGCCCTTCGCGTCGATCGACGGCGTCTTCGCGCCTGGTGTCGACGATCTGGCCACGCTGGCGGCGGCGCCCTGGGTCGAGTTGATGCCGCAGGCGCCGCTGCGACCGGGGTCGCAGAACCTGTTCGCGGCGCGTCCCAACGAGCGCGTCACCCACGTGCGGCTCAACATCTTTCCCGACGGTGGCGTGGCGCGCTTGCGGGTCTTCGGTCGCATCTCCCCCGACTGGACCGTGCCCGAGCCGCCGCGCGACGCCGAGACCGCGAAGCACGTCGCCGCCGAGTTGCGCGATCTGGCGGCGGTGAAGAACGGCGGCTCCGCCCTCGCCTGCTCCGACGCCTTCTTCGGCCCGATGAACAACCTGCTGCTGCCCGGCCGCGCCGAGAACATGGGAGGCGGCTGGGAGACGCGCCGGCGCCGGGGCCCCGGGCACGACTGGATCTTGATCAAGCTCGCCGCCCGCGGGCTCGCCGAGGTGGTCGAGGTGGACACCAACCACTTCAAGGGGAACTACCCCGACCGCTTCTCGCTCGATTCGCTCGACGCGCCCGCCGGGGCCCGCATCACCGATCTGCTGGTCAGCCCGCACTGGTCACCCGTTCTCGAGGAGACCAAGCTGGGCCCGCACGCGCGGCATTTCTTCGCCGCCGTCGCCGATCGACCGGCCACGCACCTTCGCCTCAACGTGTTTCCCGACGGGGGGATCAGCCGCCTGCGGGTCTGGGGACGACGGCCGTGAGCGTGACCGCGCCGGCCACCGAGGCGCCCCACGCGCTGTTGGATCGGCTGCAGCCCGACGAGGCCCGGCAGGCGCTGGGGCGGTGCTGCGGCGCGACCGCCTGGATTGAGGGGATGCTGGCGCGCCGTCCCTTTGCTTCGCAGGCCGCGCTGTACGCCGCTGCCGAGGCGGTGTGGCAAGCCCTCGGTCCCGAGGACTATCTGGAGGCATTCGCCCATCACCCGCAGATCGGCGGTCGCGCCGGCGACACGAGCGGCTGGGCCGCGGCGGAGCAGGCGCGGGTCGGCGAAGCGGCCAGCGACGTGGTGACGTCGCTGGCGGCGGCGAACCGCGCCTACCTGGCGCGCTTCGGCTACATCTTCATCGTCTGCGCGACCGGGAAGACGGCGGACGAGATGCTGGCCCTGCTGCGCGACCGGCTCGGCAACGATCCCGGCGCCGAGTTACCGATCGCCGCCGCCGAGCAGGCGAAGATCACCCGTTTGCGTCTGGAGAAGCTGACCCGATGACGTCCCCCCGCAGCCCCCTCACGGCGCACGTTCTCGATACCACCAGCGGACGTCCGGCCCGCGGGCTCGCCGTCCGCCTCGATCTGCAGGGGGACGGTGGGGCCTGGATCCCGCTCGCCGAGCGGCTCACCGACGACGATGGACGGGTCCAGGATCTGCTGGCCTCGGGCGCGCTCGCCGCCGCCACCTACCGGGTCACGTTCGACACGGGGGCCTACTTCCGTGCCGCCGGCCGCTCGACGTTCTACCCCCGCGTGGAGGTCATCTTCGCCGTGGTGGCCCCCGACGAACATCACCACATCCCGCTGTTGCTGAGCCCGTTCGGCTATTCCACCTACCGAGGGAGTTGAGGACCGCATGAGCCTTTCCGACGAAGCCAGGTCCCACCTCGACGCGCTCGGTGAAGCCAACCGGGCCTTCATGGGCGTGTATCCCGGCGATCGGCCGTCGCGCCAGCCCGTCCACACGGTGTACGGCGGCGCGCACCTGTTCAAGGCGGAGACCACGCGCCGCCTCGGCGAGCTCGCCTTGCGCAGCATGGCCACCTACGCGCGCGATCCGGGCGAGCTGGCCCGCGGCGTCGGCCTGCGTCTGGGGGGCGCCCTCGACGGCGAGGCGCTGGCCGCCATCTACGCGCGGGTCGTGGCGAAGCTGCAGCGGGAGCCGGTGGAGGACTTTCGTATCGACTTCGAGGACGGCTTCGGCGCCCGCCCCGACGCCGAGGAGGACGCCACCGCCGTCACCGCCGCCCGCGAGACGGCCCGCGGCCTGCGCGAGGGGCTGCTCCCCCCCTTCATCGGCATTCGCATCAAGTCGTTCGGCGAGGAGTGGAAGGTCCGCGGCACGCGCACGCTCGAGCTGTTCCTCGACACCTTGCTCGTCGAGACGGGCGGGCGCATGCCCGACGGCTTCGTGGTGACGTTGCCCAAGGTCACCGTGCCCGAGCAGCCGCGCACCTTGGTGCGCCTGTTCGAGCTGCTGGAGAAGCGCCACGGCCTGCCGGCCGGGACCTTGCGCCTCGAGCTGATGATCGAGGCGACGCAGGCGCTGCTGGGCGCCGACGGTCGCTCGCCCCTCCCCGGCTTCCTGGCGGCCTGCGAGGGGCGCTGCGCCGCCGCGCACTTCGGGACGTACGACTTCACGGCATCGTGCAGCATCACGGCCGCTTATCAGACGATGGATCATCCGCTGTGCGATCTGGCCAAGGGGATGATGGTGCTGGCCTACGGGGGCACCGGGATCTTTCTTTCGGATGGCGCCACCAACGTGATGCCGGTCGGTCCCCACCGCGGGGCCACCCTGACGCCGGCGCAGGCCGACGAGAACCGCGCCGTCGTTCACGCCGCCTGGCAGCTGGCCCACCGCCACATCCGCGGCTCGCTCGAGGGGGGCCTGTACCAGGGGTGGGACCTTCACCCCGCGCAGCTCCCCGTGCGCTATGCCGCCTGCTACGCGTTCTTTCGCGAGGGGTTCGACAGCGCGGCCGAGCGGCTGCGCAACTTCGTGGAGAAGGCGGCCCAGGCGACCTTGGTGGGCGACGTCTTCGACGACGCCGCCACCGGCCAGGGGTTGCTGAACTTCTTCCTGCGCGCGCTCAATTCAGGCGCCATCGACGTGGACGACGTCGAGGCGACCGGCCTGACCCGTGACGAGTTCGCGCTGCGCTCGTTCGCGAAGATCCTGGCGACCCGCCGCGAGCGCCTGCGAACGCCTTAAGGGGTCACCACCCGCGCGTCGATGGTGGCGCGATTCTGTTCGTAGTAGGCGACGGTGCGGCGGATCCCTTCGTCGAACGTCACCTCGGCCGTGAACCCGAACCGCTCGCGCGCCCGCGTGACGTCGAGGCGCCGCCGCGGCTGGCCGTTCGGCTTGGTGGGATCCCACGCGAAGCTGCCCAGGAAGCCGGTCTCACGCGCGATCAGGGTCGCCAGATCCTTGATCGAGATCTCGCTGCCGCTGCCCAGATTCACCGGATCGCTCGAGTCGTAGCGCTCCGCCGCCAGCAGCAGCCCGCGGGCCACGTCGCCGACGTAGACGAACTCCCGCGTCGGCGAGCCGTCTCCCCACAGCTCGACCTGGGCGTCGCCGTTGATTCGCGCCGACACGCACTTGCGGATCAGCGCCGGGATCACGTGCGACGAATGCAGATCGAAGTTGTCGCGCGGGCCATACAGGTTCACTGGATAGACGACGGCGCTGTTCATGCCGTACTGCGCCCGGTACGACTCGGACAGCACCGACAGCACCTTCTTGGCGATCCCGTAGGGCGCGTTCGTCTCCTCCGGGTAGCCGTTCCACATGTCGCTTTCCTTGAACGGGATCGGCGCGAACTTCGGATACGCGCAGATGGTCCCCGTGGCCAGCAGCTTGGGAACGTGGGCGAGGCGGCACTCCTCGAACAGGTTCGCCCCCATCATCAGGTTCTCGAACAGGAAGCGCCCCGGGTTGTCCCGGTTGGCGCCGATGCCCCCCACGCGGGCCGCCAGATGCAACACCAGATCGGGCCGCGTCTCGGCCAGCAGGCGCGCCACCGCCGGCCGGTCGACGAGATCGGTGGTGGCGCTGCGGGGAACGATCACGATGGCCCCCAGCGGCCGCAGCAGCTCGAGCACGAAGCTGCCGAGGAAACCGGCGCCTCCCGTCACGACCACGCGCCGGTCCTTCCAGAAGGCGGCGGACGGCTGGGAGCCGGGCGACGAGGCATCGGAGAGCGTCAAGGGTGCATTCCTTCCCGGATGGTCTTGTGTCCCGCGGTGATCTCGGCGGCCAGCGCCGTCAGCTCGGCCAGCGACGTCGAGGCGTCGGCGGGCAGCGCCGACACGCCACCGGGCTTCACCGTCACGCCGAACGTGGTGACCACGAACAGCCGGATCGCCTCGCCGCGCTCCGCCGGCATGGCGGCGACGTAGGCCGTGACCAGCTCGGCGAGATCGTGCGGCGGATGTCCGGCGGCGATGGCGCGCGCCCAGGCGCTGAGCAGCTTGACCTGAAAGTTTCGGATCGGTCCCAGGACGGCGGCGGGGCTGACGCCCGGCGGGACACGATCCTTCACGAAGGGCGCGTAGATCTCGGCGGGCGCGATCTTGCGCCCCACCCCTTTCGACTCCGCCATCCGGTAGATCAGCGCGGCGACGACGCCCGGGTCGTTCAGGATCTCCTGCGCCGGTCGCAGCCGCTGGCTGTCGGGCACGAAGACGAACGAGTTCTGACGGACCGCCGCGAAGCGCTCGCGCTGCGTGCCGGTGCCGGCGTCCGGCGCCATGCGGCCCATCGGGCCCTCCCCCACGCGCCACTCGCGCCCGATGACCTCCATGGCCAGGGCGTAACCGTCGATCAGCGCGCGGGGCGCGGGCCCCGACGAATCGAACGCCCCCGAGACGCGCTCGGCGATCAGGCGCGCCACCCGTCCCGAGGCGGTCTGCACGAAGGCGGGATCGGAGACGGGGTCGTCGCCGACCTCGATCCACATCGGCGTGGGGTAGACCTTCTTGCGACCAAACGAGGCGGTGGTCTGCAGCCCGACGCCGGTGGCCGCGCTCTCGGTGGGCGTGGCGCGGGCCCCCGCGATGACCAGCACGGTCGGCTCCAGCGCCCGGGCCTGGGCGGCGGCCGAGAACGGCTGGCCGAGCGAGCCGGTGCGAATCAGCTCCTTCGCCAGATAGTCGGTCCGCAACATCTCCCCCACGAAGCCGTCCACGGCGGCGCGGTGAACGGGCACCGCGCGGGGATCCTCGACCGGCACGGCCCGCATCAACGGCGGCGTCAGCGCTTCGCCGGCGCCAGCGACCGGTTCGTAGATGACATAGGAATCGGGTGGACCGAGGGGGGCACCTGCCCGGTCACACGCCGTCGCCAGGCAGGAAACGCCCCCCAGCAGCAGCGGGAAAAGCGCCTGGGCACGCCGACGGACGACGGCGCCGCGCGCCTGGTGCGGGGGAACGCGCTCTTTCATGGGGCAGGCAATCTACCATGGTGGTCTTCCATGGTGGTCTTCGGTGGTCTTCGCCACGGTCGTCCGGGCGCGTGCTTGACGGCCTCGCCTCGTGGGGCCCAGACTGTCGACCCATGTCTTTCAATATGTTGCGACGTCGTTCCGTGGTCATGGGTCTGCTGGGTTTGCTGGCGGCGAGCTGTGGCAAGAGCACCCCGGCGCCCACGATCGCGTCGTTCTGCGCCCAGAAGGCCGAGAAGGAATGCGGCTCGGCCACCAGCGGCGTGGCCTACTCCTGTGGCGCGACGGTCACCGCTTGCACGACCGCCCGCGCGGCCGTGTGCACGGCGACGGCCGAGGCGGAAGAGAGCCTGACCCGCCCCTTTCGCGCCGACGCCATCGGTAACTGTCTGAACAAGACGGCGGCGGCTTACACGGCCGCCACCATCACGCCGGACCTGACGGACGCGATGAACGACGCCTGCGCGCGCGTCTTCTCCGGCTCGAACAAGGTCTTGACCACCTGCGCGAGCGACTACGATTGCGACACAAACCTGATCTGCGATCGCACGGTCTGCGCGAAGCGGGTCTCGGTGGCGACAGATGCCCCGTGCAACAATCCGGGTGAGACCTGCCCGGCCGCTCAGTTCTGCGGCGGCGTGTACCCCACGCAGCAGTGCAAGGCCAAGGCGGCCCTGGCCGCAGCCTGCGACGTCGCCACGCCCTGCCTCGACAACCTTCGCTGCCTGTCCGGGGCCTGCATGGCCAAGGTCGGCGTGCGCGGCGCGTGCGCCACCGACGCCGACTGCGATGCGAGCGCCCCCTACTGCGATGCCTACAACGGCCACCTCTGCTTCCTGGGGTTCACGCCCGCCTCACCCGGCGGGACGAACGAGTGCGCGACGTTCGGCGGCGGCACGAGCGGCGCGGGCGGTGCTGGCGGCGGCGCGGGCGGCTCCAGCGGCGCGGGCGGCGCCGGCGGCAGCAACGCGGGCAACGCGGGCGGTAGCAACGCGGGCGGCGCCGGCGGCAGCAACGCGGGCGGCGCGGGCGGCAGCAACGCGGGCGGCGCCGGCGGCGCCGTCCTCTAGCGCATCGGGAGACCGACACTCCACGAACGGGGGGATGAGACGACCATGATCTTCACCGACGTCACCCAGTCGATCGGCCGGACGCCCCTCATCGAGCTGAAACGCCTGGACACGGCGCGCGCCAGGCTGCTGGTCAAGATGGAGTCGCGCAATCCGTGCGGCAGCGTGAAGGACCGGGTCGGAATCTCCCTGATCGCCGACGCCGAGGCCCGCGGGGTCCTCAAGCCGGGGGCGACGCTGATCGAGCCGACCAGCGGCAACACCGGCATCGCCCTGGCCTTCGCGGCCGCCGCCAAGGGCTACAAGCTGAAGCTGACCATGCCGGAGCACATCTCGCAGGAGCGGGTGGCGTTCCTGCGCATGCTGGGGGCGGAGATCGTGTTCACGCCGGGCGCGCTGATGCGCGAGGCCGTGCGCAAGGCGGAGCAACTGCTCGCCGAGAGCCCGGGCGCGGTGATGCTGCAGCAGTTCAAGAACCCCGCGAACCCCGAGGTCCATCGCCGCACCACCGCCGAGGAGATCTGGAAGGACACCGACGGCGACGTCGACGTCTTCGTCTCGGGCGTGGGCACGGGAGGCACCATCACGGGGGTGGGCGAGGTGCTCAAGCAGCGTCGGCCGTCCTGCCGCATCGTCGCCGTCGAGCCGGCCACCGCGGCCGTCCTCTCGGGCCGCCCGGCCGGCTCGCATCACTTGCCCGGCCTGGGGGCTGGCTTCATCCCCGACATCTTGAACCGCGAGATCATCGACGAGGTGATCGCGGTGACCGAGGAGCAGGCGGTTCGCGCGCAGATCACGCTCGCGCACAAGGAGGGCATCGCGGCGGGCATGTCGAGCGGCGCGGCCCTGGCCGCGGCGCTGATGGTCGCGTCGCGCCCTGAGAACGACGGCAAGCGGATCGTCGTGATCCTCCCCGACGGCGGCGAGCGCTACGCCGGGAACCCGGTGTTCAGCGAGATCTCGCGCCTGCTCGGGCGGGCATGACGGACGCGGTCGGGTTCGAGACCGCCCGCCGCAGCATCGTCAAGTCGCTGTCCTGGCGTGTCCTGGCTGCGATGATCACCGGCACGGTCGTCTTCTTCATGACCCACGAGCTCCGCTTCGCGGCGGAGATCGGGCTCATCGACACGCTGGTGAAGCTGCTGATCTACTTCCTGCACGAGCGTCTGTGGAACAAGATTGACTACGGGCGCGTGAAGGCGCCCGACTATCAAGTGTGAGGCGGTCGCGCCGCCGCGAGGTCAGAACGTCCAGAAGGCGCCCAGGCGGCCTTCGATGATCTGCACCGTCTGGGTGCTGCCACCGGCCTTGACGAAGGTGGGAAGGTAACCGGCCTCGGCGAAGAGCCCCAGCCCGATGAAGGGGAGCCCGATCTTGATGCCGGCCGCGCCGCCCACGGCGTAGTTGAAGGGGCGGTGCAGGAAGTTCTCCATGGCGAAGATGGCGCGGACGTAGACGGGGATGATCGGCGGGTACAGCCCGATCATCGGGCGAAGCTGCAGATCGAACTTGCTGTTCTTCACGTCGCCGAGCGCGCCGACAAGACCGAGCTGCGCGCGCAGCAGGCCCAGGAACTCGTAACCGGGGGCGGCCATGACGTTGGTCGGCTCCCAGGCTCGAGGCGCGGTGACCTGCCCGCCCTTTCCGAGCGAACCTTCGATGACCCAACCTGCGTGGGCCTTGGCCGCGCCGCACAGGGACGCCGTGAACACAACGATTGCTAGCAGCTTACGCATGGGGATTCCTTAGGTGAGGGTTGGCCCCGAGGATAGACGGGGTCGGCTCGACTGCGCAAATGATCGCATGACCGGCGGCCCGCGCTGTGCGACGGGCCGCACGTGCGCTTGGTCCGAGCCACGCGTCTCGTCTCGTGTCATAGTTGCGAGCGAGCGTTGGATTGCTCATGAGGATGCGATGCGACGTGCAGCCCCTGCAATTGTCCTCGGTCTGACGGCATGTGTGATCGGTGTCGCCCTGCCCGCGCGGGCGGAAGCGGCGCTGCCCCCTCCTCCACCCGGGCCACCGGTGATCGCGAGCGGTCCGGCAATATCTCCCCCGCCCAGCGCCTTCGAGGTCGGCATCGACGGCTTCGGCATGGGGATCGCGGCCGGGCTCGCCGGCGGCTATCTGGTGGCGCGCGAGAACGGTCTGCACGAGAGCGACTGGCGCCCGCTGGTGGCAGGCATGGGGATCGGCGCGCTGGCGGGCGGCGCCATGGGGCTGACGTTCGGGCTGGTCGACAACGACTCGGCCTCGCAGGGGCGCGGCTACTTGATCATGCGCGAGATGGGGCGCGGCGGACAGTTCGGCCTGCTCGCAGGCGGCATCATCGGCGGCCTGGCCGCGCTCGACACCAACCACCCGGAGAACATCCTGTTCGGCGCCGCCATCGGCACGCTGGTGGGCACGGGCGCCGGCTTGCTGGTGGGCAGCCTGGAACGGAACCCCTGGGCGCCGGTCCGGACCGGTCCCGTGGCGATGCAGCTCAGCGTGGCGCCGTGCAAGACGGCGCGCGGCGACCTGTCGTGGGGGCCGGCCGTGCTGGGTCGATTCTGACGAGCACGCTCTTGGCCACGCGTGGTAGTACCGCTTGTGGGGGCAGTACAGGACGAGATGAACATGATGATTCCTGAGAATCGGGCAACGACGCACCCAGGAGAGATGCTGCTCGAGGAGTTCCTATGGCCCATGGAGATCCCGCAGACGAAGTTCGCCGAGAAGCTCGGTATTTCTGTGCGGCGGGTGAACGCGATCATCACCCGCAAGCGCGGAATCACCGCCGAGACTGCCTGGTTGTTCTCGGACGCGCTGGGGACGAGCCCGCAGTTCTGGATGAATCTGCAGACGATGTATGACCTGACGAAGGCCCGTCCGGAGAAGCACGTCAAGCGGATCGTGGCGGCGGGCTGAGCACTCGGGGTATTCCGATGGCCGTGAAATGGCATCGGTCCCCTCTCGACGAAGGAAGGCTAGCCGGCGTAACTTAGCGTCCTCGTTCCGATCGGCCCCGTAGCTCAGGTGGATAGAGCGCCGGTTTCCTAAACCGTAGGTCGCCTGTTCGAATCAGGCCGGGGTCACTCAAAGAGTCGTCGGAGCAGTCGCGATGACGGCATCGATCGGCCGGGGCCGTCGGCGGCGGAAGTACTTGAACATCGTCTGGATGATCGAGGCGACGGGGACGGCGAACAGGGCGCCCACCAGGCCGTAGCTGTGCTCGCCCGCGATCAGCGAGAAGATGACCAGGACGGGATGGATCTTGGCGGCGTTGCCCATGATCTTGGGGTTGAGGAAGTTCGCCTCGAGCTGGTGGATGCCGATGATCCACAGCAGCACCTTGAGGCCCCGGAAGACGTCGAAGCCGCCCGAGGCGACGAGCGCGATCGTCACGATGGGGACGGACGACAGCACCGAGCCGAAGATGGGGATGAGGCTCATGGCGCTGGCCACGCCCGCCAGCAGCAGCGGATACTTCACCTTGAACAGCAGCAGGCCCACGTAGGTCAGCGCGCCGTTGATGAGGCAGATGACGAGCTGTCCGCGAATGACCCCCGAGAGCCCCTGATCGATGCCCACCACGATGCGGTCGTAGTCGGTCTGGTACTGGGCCGGCACGAGCGAGCGGAGAAAAGCCCGGATGCGGACCATGTCGATGAGGATGAAGGCGGCGACCATCAGCACCAGCACCAGACGGGCGATGCCCGTCACCACGCCGGTGACGAACTTCTGCCCCCACTCGAGGGCGCGTCGGGTCTCCCCCTCCGTCGACTTCATCCGCTCGCCGATCCAGTGCTTGATCGAGCGTTCCCACTTGCCCACGCCGCCGCCTTCGTTCGATTCAGCCCGGGCCGGGCTTATCACGTAACCGCCGTTGGGGGCCGGCTGGACCTCGAAGCGGAGGGACTGCAGATCGATGCGCATCTTCCCGTCGGGCATCGGCTCGACGATCAGGCCACGGTCGTGGTGACGTTCGCGCCCCGGGCGATCGGGGTGCTCGGCCGGGCCCATGACGTCCTGGGCTTCAGGAGCCGGCGGCTCGGGCGTGTTGTCGTCGGCGTCCGCGTCGTCGGCGCTCGGCTCGGACGTGGTGAAGCGCTGGTCGATCCAGGCCCCCGCCTTGGGGACCCACTCGCGGTTCACGCGCGCGATCAGCCGCGGCGTCTCGCGGAACATGCGGGCGAAGTCGCCCGACAGGCGCGGGATGAAATAGCCAATGAAGATCGCCAGGACCGCGATGATGTTGATGTACAGGATGATGACGGCCAGACCGCGCGGAAACGGCTTGCCGCGAATCTTCACGCGTTCGAAGCGGTCGACCACCGGCGCCAGGATGTAGGCGACGAGGATGGCGAAGAGGAACGGCAGCGCCACCTCGCGAAAGGTGTAGACGACGAAGATGCAGAACAGCGCGAAGCCCCACAGCTTCGCGAAGCGTCGCAGCCAGGCCAGCGTGCGCGAACGGGGCGGCGGCAGCGCGGGCGGAACATCTATGGGCGGCGTCACCGACCGGACCTCCTCGGACATGGGTCAAGTAGATTGCACGCTGGGGGGGATCTGTCCAGGTGAGGTCTCGGGGAGGAGGGTGGTGGACGAGGGAGTCTGCGCCCGCGCGAAGGTCGCCCGCCGCCCTCACCCGCCGACCTGCGGTCGGCGACCTCTCCCATGCTGGGAGAGGTGAAGAGGGCGCCGTCGGTCTTCGGGCTTTCGTCTCGGGTCGTCAAAATGGAAAACGCCCGCTGCCTTCGTCTGCCGTCCACGTGGGCGTCAGAGCGAGCGCAGCGAGCGTGTCCAAGGATGCCGGAGGCGCCGGCTTGGCCCGCGCCGGCGTCGACCCCAAAAGAGGGGGTCACATAGGGGGGACGAAGTCCCCCCTATGCCCGACTACTCTTTCTTGGTCTTGGTCGACAGAGCCGCGAGCTTGTCGCGCATGACGTCGCCCAACGTTGCCGTGGGGGCGCCGCCGGAGAAGCCCTGGGCGTCCGCCATCGCATCGGCGCGCGAGGCGCCGCGGAACGACAGACCGATCTTTCGCTCGGCGGTGTCGATGTTGATGATCTCGGCCTTCAGGATCTCGCCGACCTGCACGAACTGCTTGGGATCCTCCACGCGATCCTCCGAGAACTCGGAGACGTGGATGAGGCCCTCGACGCCCTTCTCGATCTCGACGAAGGCGCCGAAGTCGAGGACCTTGATGACCTTCGCGTCGACGATCTTGCCGATCGGGTAGTCGTAGGGGATGCGATCCCATGGATCGGCGACCAGCTGCTTGATACCCAGCGACACCTTGGGCTTCTCGCCGTCGAAGTCGATGTTCAACACGACGGACTCGACCTCGTCGCCCTTCTGGAACAGCTCCGACGGGTGCTTGACCCGCTGGGTCCACGACAGATCGGACACGTGCACGAGGCCGTCGATGCCCTCTTCGATCTCGACGAAGATGCCGAAGTCGGCGATGTTGCGGACGATACCCTTCACCACGGTTCCCGGCGGGTACTTGTCTTTCAATGAAGCGAACGGGTTCGGCTCGAGCTGCTTCATGCCCAGGCTGATCCGGTTCTGGCGGGGATCGATGTCGAGGACGACCGCCTCGACGGCGTCACCCACGGCCACCATCTTGGACGGGTGCTTCACGCGACGGGTCCACGACATCTCGGAGATGTGGACGAGGCCCTCGATGCCCTGCTCGAGCTCGATGAACGCGCCGTAGTCCTTCAGCGAGACGACCTTGCCGCGAACGACCGTTCCCGGCGGGTACTTCTCGGCGGCGTGGGTCCACGGATCCTCGCTGATCTGCTTCAGGCCCAGGCTGACCCGCTCGGTCTCGACGTTGAACTTCAACACCTTGACGCGCACGTGGTCGCCCACCTGGAACAGCTCCGAGGGGTGCGTGACGCGGCCCCAGGACATGTCGGTGATATGCAGCAGGCCGTCGATGCCGCCCAGGTCGATGAAGGCGCCGTACTCGGTGAGGTTCTTGACGATACCCTCGACGATCTGGCCTTCCTTCAGCTTCTCGAGCGTCATGCCCTTCAGCTCGGCGCGCTCCTTCTCGAGGAGGACGCGGCGGGACAGCACGATGTTGCCGCGCTTCTTGTTGAACTTGATGACCTTGAAGCGGTGGGACTTGCCGATGAAGGCGTCCAGGTTGCGCACGGGGCGCAGGTCGACCTGCGAGCCCGGCAAGAAGGCCTTCACGCCGCCGCGAATGGTGACCGACAGGCCCCCCTTCACGCGCGCGCTGATGGTTCCTTCGATCAGCTCGTCGCGCTCGCAAGCGCCCGAGATCTCGTCCCACACCTTGAGACGGTCGGCCTTCTCCTTCGAGAGGACGCACAACCCGTTCTCGTCTTCGCGGGTCTCCAGGAAGACGTCGATCTCGTCGCCTTCCTTGACGCTGACGCCGCCCTCGGCGTGGCTGAACTCGTAAAGCGGGATCGTTCCCTCGGACTTGTAGCCAATATCGACGACGACGTGATCCTTGCCGACGTGAATGACCTTGCCCTTGACGATGTCCCCTTCCTTGAAGGTATCGTTCTTGAGGGACTCCTCGAACAGAGCGGCGAAATTCTCTTCAAGAGGATCGGAGCTATCGCTCATGTTCATGCCGCTTGTGACAGTGGAAACCATTCGTTGCCTTTCATTACCGTACTGCGAATACGGTCCGCGACCGCGATCGGCCGTGGAGCTGGGGTGTTCTTCGACGCACCCGACCATCCGGGCGTCCGAAGGCCGCGTAGATAGCGCCGCACTGGGACGAAGTCAAACTCCGAAGCGCTTCGATGTGGCGTCAATCCGGGGTCGCGAGGGGATGGGGCTCACCCCCCCCGACGGCGGACCTCGGACAGCAGCAGGTCGACCACCTGGGCCGGCGTCATGGAATCCGAGTCGACCTGCAGGGCGTCGTCCGCCTTGCGCAGGGGGGCCACCGCCCGGTTGGTGTCGCGGTCGTCGCGGGTGACGATGTCGTCCAGCACGGCCTGCTCGTCGACCACCCGCCCCGCTGCCCGCAGCTCGGTGGCGCGCCGGTGGGCGCGCTCCGCCGCCGCCGCAGTCAGGAAGAACTTGGCGCCCGCCTGGGGGAACACCACCGTGCCGACGTCCCGCCCCTCCACGACCACCCCGCCCGCCGCCGCCAGCCGACGCTGCAGATCGAGCAGCGCCGCGCGGACTTCGGGCAGCGCCGACACGCGCGAGGCCCCGTCCGAGATCTCGGGGGCGCGGATCTCGGCCGTCACGTCGTCCGCCCCCAGGTAGACCCGGTTGACGCCCTCCTGAAAACGGAACCGGATGTCGAGGTCGGCCGCCAGGGCTGCGACGGAGGGGCCGTCTTGCCAGGAGACGCCCCGCCCGCGCGCGGTGAGCGCCAGCGTCCGGTAGATCGCCCCCGTGTCGAGCAACGCGTAGCCGAGCCGTTCGGCCAGCAGCTTGGCGGTGGTCGATTTTCCAGCCCCGGCGGGACCATCGATGGTGACGACCAGGCGCTGGGCACCGCTCGTGGGCGATGATTCGGAAGAAGGCGAAGGAGAAGGAGAAGACGGCGGCGACATCGACCGAGCACCCTAACATCGCGCGCGGCGTGACGCCCGCGGAACGTGATACGATCGCGACGCGTGCGAGGGCTAGATCGTGGCCGATCCGGTGTCTGGGGGCGCAGGGTCGCGTTTGCCGGCTTCGTCGTCCTGGCGGCCTGCGGCGGTGAGCGACGACTGGAACGTTCGTCGCCCGACGATCCGGTGGTGGCGCGGGTCGGCGACGTGCCGATTCGCGCCTCCGACGTGTCCGCGCAGCTGAAGCGAACGGGCGGTCGCGACGCCCGCAAGGCGCTGGACGACCGCGTCGTCTTCGAGGTGCTCGCCCAGACCGCCGCGCGAGAAGCCCCCTCCCCGACCGCCGCCGACGGCGAGCAGGTGAAGTCGGTCGAGGTGCAGCGGCTGATCGAGCGGGAGGTCGAGCCCCAGCTCACGCGCGCCGCCATTCCCGAGGCGGACGTGCGCGCGCTGTACGAGCGGGGCAAGCGCCGCTTCGTCCATGGACGCCTGGTGCAGGCAACGGTGGTCTGCCTGTTCACGGGCGCGCGCATGAAAGACGAGCCGCGCGCCCGGGTCGCGCAGAACGCGAAGCTGCTGGCGGCGTATCTCGACGCTCACCCGCCGCGCACGCCCACCGAGCTCGAAGCGGTGGCCAAGGATGCGGCGTGGACCGAGCGCAAGGTCAGCGTCACCACCGTCTGGCAGGACGAGGAGCGAGAAGAGCCGTTTCCGCGGGTCGTCGCGTCCGCGGTGGCCCGTCTCCACGAGCTCGGCGACCGCACCCCGCTGGTGGGCGACGAGACCGGCTACTACCTCGCCATGTACGTCGACGACAAGCCGGCGGAGCGGCTGTCGTTCGCCTCCGTGGAGGCGACCCTGCGCGACGAGATGTACGAACCCTGGCGCCGACAGCGCTTCCTGCGCCTCAGCATGGACCTCGCCGCCGGCCACGACATCGAGGTCTTCCCCGAGAACCTGGCGGCCACAAGCCCCTGAGGGCAGCGGTTTTCAGGCTTTACGGAACCGCGAGATGGGCGGCGACGCGAACTCCTTGTCCGGGTGCAGCTCTTTCGCGCGGATCATCAGCAGGTCTTCGGTCTCGGGATGCTTCGGATCGGGGAGGCAACACTCGACCGGGCAGACGGCCTGACAGGCTTCGTGGTCGTGGAACCCTACGCACTCGGTGCACAGCTTGGGATCGATGACGTAGATGTCCTCGCCCTCGCTGATCGCCTCGTTGGGGCACTCGGGCTCGCACGCCCCGCAGTTGATGCATTCCTCTGTGATGTAGGTGGCCATCGCTCGGCGCTATATCTCCCATGCTCGGCGGACGTATGCAAACTTTGGGACGGTGCGTTTCCGCCGATCAGGCCTGCGGACGCGACTCGGTCAGGACGCTGGCGCGGGCGCGCTTGCCGTCCGGCCCCGAGCGCAGGTTCACGCCCACCAGCTTCGACACGCCCGGCTCCTCCATGGTGATGCCGCACAGCCGGTCGGCGATCTCCATCGTGCGCCGGTTGTGGCTGATGATGATGAACTGCGACCGGTCGGTCATGGCCCGCACCATCTCGTTGAAGCGGCCGACGTTCGCCTCGTCGAGCGGGGCGTCCACCTCGTCGAGCACGCAGAACGGTGACGGCTTGACCAGGAAGATGGCGAACAGCAACGACACCGCGGTCAGCGCCTTCTCGCCGCCGGACAGCAGCTCGATGTTCTGCATGACCTTCTTGCCGGGCGGGTTGGCGATGATGTCGATGCCGGTCTCCAGCATGTCGCTCTCGTCGGTGAGGCGCAGGTGCGCGCGCCCGCCGCCGAACATGCGCGGGTAGACCTCCTGGAACTTGGCATCGACGGCGTCGAACGTCTCCCGGAACCGCTTGCGCGAGGCCCGGTTGATCTTCTCGATCGCCGCCTCGAGCTGGGTGATGGCCGACTCCAGATCCGCCTTCTGCTCGGACAGGAAGTCGAAGCGCTTCTGCGACTCCTCGGACTCCTCGATCGCGGTCAGGTTGATCTCGCCCATGCGCTCGATCAGCCCGCGCAGCTCGGTCATGCGCGCCTCCTCGGGGTCGCCGACGGGGGGGCGCATGTGAAAGTCGCTGACGATGGTGATCAGCTCGACGTCCGCGTAGCGCGTCGCCACGTGATCCGAAAGGGAGGTCCGCTTGAGAGAGACCTCCTGGCAGCGCAGCTCGAGCTTGGACAGCGTCTGGGACATCCGCGCCACGTCGGAGCGCGCGGCCCGCAGGTCGGCCTCGCGCCGGCTCAGCGTCCCGTGCCGCTCCTCCATCGCCCCCTGCCGCTCGGCGTGGGCGCGCGCCAGCTCGGCCGCCTCGGCCTGCTGCAGACCGGCCTCCTCGCGCAGGGTGGCGGCCTCTTCGCGGAGCATCTCGGCCCGGGCCAGCGCCTCGGTGCTGGCGGAGTCGAGCCGCGCCATGCGCGAGGCGCAGTCGGCGGCCTCGGCGCGCAGCCGCTCCAGGGTGGCCTGGGCGTGCTTGCGGCGGTCCTCGGCCTGGGCGGCCGTCACCTTCAGCGCGGTCAGCTCGCCGCTGACCAGGTCCAGCTGCTGGCCTAGGTCGAGGGTGGCGGCCCGCAGCTCGGACACGCGGTCCTCGGCGCTCGCGATCAGCTCGGCGTCCGCCGCCAGCGCGTTCGCGGCGGTCTCGCGGCGCCGCTCGGCGTCCTCGAGGTTGCGCGCCAGGTTGGCGGTCTCGTTGGCCAGCTGCTGCCGCCGCTGGTCGAGCCGACGCTGCTCGTCGTTGGCGCGCTCGAGGTCCTTGCGCTGGGAGACGAGGGCGACCTCGTCGGTCCGCACGTCGGCGACGATCTGCTCGATGTCGCGGGTGACGTCGGCCAGCGCCTGCTTCGTGGCCACGTGGCGGGCCAGCGTCTCCTGGTAGTCCGACTCCAGCTTGGCGACCACCTGCTCCAGCTCGCGCATCTCGCGCTTCTGCTCGAGCACGCCCACCGACGACTCGCGCGAGCCACCCGTGACGACGCCGTGGGGATCGACCACCTCGCCGTCCAGGGTCACGATGGTCTTGGTGGTGCGGGTCTCGCGCCACAGCTCCAGCGCGCGGGTCAGGTTCTCGACCACCAGCACGTCGCCCAGCAGGTAGGTGGCGACCTTGTCGAAGGCGCGGTCGTAGCCGATGAGATCCAGCAGCGGTCCGCGAACCCCCTCGCCGGTCGGCCAGACGGTGCGCGCCGGGAATTCCGGCGGCGGCTGGTCGTTCGTGGCGGGCATGAAGACCGCCGTCGCCGGCGGATCGACGGACACGCCGCCGCTGGCGTCGTAGACCACCGTGCCCGACGCGCCGCCCGCGATGGGGGCCTCCTGCTCCAGGGTCCGCAGCGCCACGGGGATGAAGCTCGAGCGCCCCTCGCTGCGCGACTTCAGGAACTTGATCGCCTCGACGCCCACGTCGGCCGATTCGACGATCACGTTGCCGAGCCGCTCGCCCAGCACCGCTTCCACGGCGGTCTCCAGCTCGGGCGGTGGCTGAACGATGTCGGCCACGACGCCCCGGATCCCCGAGATCTCCCCCTGCCCCTCGCGCTCACGCCGGTTCTGCATGATGGCGCGGACGCCCTTGTGGAAGCTCTCGTAGCGATCCTGAATCTCGACCAGCGAGCCGAGGCGCGACCGCCGGCGGTGCGACTCCTCGCGCAGGGTCTCGAGCTCGAGCTCCCCCCGCGACACGTCGGCCCGCAGCGTCGCCAGCCGACGCTCCGCCTCCTGCTTGCGATCGGTCAACTCGGCCCGACGCTCCTCGATGGTCGCCAGGCTGGCACGCAGCGATTCGACATCCTCGAGTCGCGCCGCCACCCCCTCGGCCGTCGTGGCGTCCTCGAGCGCGATGTTCTCCATGCGCGCGCGCAGATCCTCTTGCCGGGCCGCCGCCGCCCCCTGCTCCGCCTCGTTGCGGGCGGTCCGGGCCAGTCCCTGCGAAACCTGGGACGTCGCCACGTCCAGGTCGCGGCGCGCCGTCGACAGCGCCTGACGCAGTCCTTCGTACGCCTGCTCCTTCTCCTCGAACAGCGCCCGGCTGCTGGAGGCCTCCTCGTCGACCCGAGACCACTGCTCCTCGATGTCGGCGCTGGCCCGCACCGCGTCGTCGCGCCGCGCGGTGAGGCTCTCGATCTCCCGTCGCTCGGACGACGCGCGCGACGACAGCTGGTCGGCCTCGTCCTCTTGATACTGCGCGCGCTGGAAGCCCAGCTGGGCCTTGTTCGACAGCGAGAACAGCGCGTCCTTCGCGGCGCCCAGCTCGCTCTGCTCCTCGGAGACGGCCAGCCGTTCGATCTCGACGGCCGCTTCCTCGAGCTCCAGCGCCGTCGATTGGTTGCCGTGCGTCTCGTGCAGCTCGGCGATCTGCGCCTGCAGGGACTTCTCCTCGGCCAGGTGACCGAGGAAGCGCTGCGACGCCGACCAGAGATCGAGATCGCGCAGCTCTCCCTTGTAACGCTTGTAGCGCTCGGCCTTCGCCGCCTGCAGGCGCAGCGAGCGGAGGCGACCCTCGATCTCGCCGATGACGTCCGACACGCGCAGCAGGTGCTGGCGCGTCGATTCGATGCGGCGCTCGGCCGCCTTCTTCTTGACCTTGTACTTGGTGATGCCGGCCGCCTCGTCGATCAGGCCCCGGCGATCCTCGGCGCGGGACGAGACGATGAAGCCGATGCGCCCCTGCTCGATGATCGCGTAGGCCTTCGAGCCGACGCCCGTTCCCAGGAAGAACTCGACCACGTCGCGAAGGCGCGACGGCACGCCGTTCAGGAGGTACTCGCTCTGCCCGTCCCGGTAGAGCCGGCGGGTGACGACGATCTCGTCCGGGCCGACGGCTCCCCAGGGGACGCCCCCGGCCGTCGCGTCGCCGTGCAGCCCGGCGCCGTCGAACGTCAGCGACACCTCGGCGAGCCCGGCGGGACCGCGCGTCTCGGACCCGGCGAAGATGACGTCCTCCATGGCCCGGCCCCGGAGGTGCTTGGCGGACTGCTCACCCATGACCCAGCGGATCGCGTCGACGATGTTCGATTTGCCGCAGCCGTTCGGACCGACGATCGCCGTGACGGGATCCTGAAAGGAGATGGACGTCTTCTCCACGAACGACTTGAACCCGATGATCTCGACGCGCTTGATTCTCATCGTGCCTCCCGGCTCCCTGAAACAGGATCCGCCTGGTCAGGCGGCAATGCGACTTTTAAGGGTGACCATACGTGACATCTATTGTCACTACGGTTGTCAAGTTCTTACACCTCCCGCGTCCATGCTGTAAAGCGTTAACTGAGCCGGTGGGAAGGTGTTCCCCAGGATGAGATGTGAGTGCTAAGGTGCGCTCGTCTTATGGACATTGGCAGCCTACATATCGAGTCTCAAGAGCTGATTGAAGCCGTGGCGGCCGTCGGTGCCGTCGGTGTCACGACCCTGTTCGGCCTGCTCTTCGTCCGGAAGGCCCGCGCATCGCGTCGCCGGCAGATCGAGGAGCTCGAATCGCCGGTCGCGGCTGCTCCTCGCAAGGGAAGGCGTGGGCCGGCCCCGGAGGTCGAAGAGGACGAGGACGCAGAGCAACCGCCCACCCGAGGCGTGGCCGCCGAGCCGGAAGCGGACGCGAGCGATGCTTCGTCCGCTGTCGAGCCCGCGCCGGTCCCGCGCCGGCCTGCGCAGGTGCTCCCCTTCCCCGTCGCCGCAAAAGCGCCCAAGGAAAAGGAAGAGGAAGGTCGCCCCGACCGGCGCGCCGAGGTCGATCGCCGGGCCGACGAAGGTCGCCGTATAGATGATACGGCGCCCGCACCCGAGGTGGTCGCCCCGCCCGCCGAGGCGCCGGCGCCGCCCTCCCCGCGCAAGCGGAACGCGCTCGCCCCCGGCCTCGCCAAGACCCGATCGGGGTGGATCTCCCGGCTCGGCAACCTCTTCGTGGGGAAGCGCGAGATCGATCCCGGCCTGCTCGACGAGATCGAGAAGGTGCTGCTGACCGCCGACATCGGTGTTCGCACGGCGAACAAGCTGCTCGAGGAGATGCGCGCCTCGCTGTCGCGGAAGGAGCTCGGCGATCCCGAGTCGGCCTGGGCGTTCTTGCAGAAGCGGTCGCTCGAGCTGCTGTCCTTCGGGGCCCCGCCGCTCGACTGGAAGGCGAGCAAGCCGATGGTGTTGCTCGTCATCGGGGTGAACGGCAGCGGCAAGACCACCACCATCGGCAAGCTGGCGTCGAAGCTGATCGGCGACGGGAAGAAGGTGCTCGTCGGTGCCGGAGACACGTTCCGGGCGGCCGCCGCCGAGCAGCTGGAGATCTGGGCGAACCGGGTGGGGGCGACCCTGGTACGCGGCAAGGAGGGGGCGGATCCCTCGTCCGTGCTGTTCGACGCCGTCAAGCGTGCCGCCGCCGAGAGCTTCGACGTGGTCCTCGCCGACACGGCCGGACGGCTGCACACGAAGACCGATCTGATGGAGGAGCTGCAGAAGGTCCGTCGCGTGATCGGCAAGGCGGCGCCTGGCGCGCCTCACGAAACGTGGCTCGTCATCGACTCGACGAGCGGCCAAAATGCGATCGCGCAGGCGCAGATCTTCACACAAGCGATGTCGGTTTCGGGTATCGTCCTCACGAAACTTGATGGAACCGCAAAGGGAGGCGTCATCTTGGGCATCGCCGATCAGCTGCAAATCCCGGTTCGTTTCATAGGGATTGGCGAGCGTGTCGAGGATTTACGTGAGTTCGATGCCGCGGAGTTCGTGGAGGCCCTCTTCGAGCGCGACGATGCGTCCGAGGGCCCCTCGACGTCAGTCACGAGCGCCCGGTAAGTACGCGTGATGCCTTTTTATTTGCGCGCGAAAAAATCCGCGTGATATAGTCCGCGAACCTTTCCTGCGTACCTGTTAAGCACTTGAAATCGTTGATCTTTTTGACAGCCCGCCAACTTCGTCTCAAGAGCGAGGGAACATGAAGCGTCAGGCCGCTTGCCTTTTCGTATCGATTGCCATCGGACTAGGGGCGGGATCCGCCGTATGGGCGGCTGGGTCGAAGGACAAAGCCGACGCCACGGCTGCGGCCGACAAGGGGGGCGGTGACGCGGACGCGCCCGCGGCGGGGGCCGCCGGCGGTGACGCGGCGGACACCGGAGCCGCCGTCGACACGAGCGGCGAGCTGGATCTGTCCGACAAGGGGGAGCAGACGACAGAGGAAGGCGGTGCTGCGGCCGTCAAATCCTCCAGCACCCTGACCTGGCAGGACATCGTCGTCATCCCCCGGAAGCGATTCCTGAAGGGCGGCCGGTTCGAGCTGGCGCCGTTCACCGGGATCTCGGTCAACGACATCCTCATCCAGCACTACGTGTTCGGCGTCGACCTGAACTACTTCATGACGGATGCCCTCTCCGTCGGTCTTCAGGGCAACTACTACATCAAGCACCTGACCGATCGGGAAGCCGACGTTGGGCTGCAGTACGACCGCATCCCCACCTTGAATCGCTACCTGTGGGGCGCGGCGCTGAACTTCGGCTACGTTCCGGCTTACGGAAAGTTCGCGCTGTTCAACAAGAGCATCCTGAGCTGGGAGATCGTGGCCTCGGCCGGCGTCGGCGTCACGCAGACGGAGATCATCCCCCGCGACGTGTCGTTGTCGTCGTTTCAGAACTTCGCGCTCACCCCGAACGTGGGCATCGGCGGTCGGTTCTTCCTGTTCGACTGGCTGACCGTCAACTACATGCTTCGCGACTACGTCATCCTCGACAAGTTCGAACCGCTCGATCGCACCGCGGGCAACGCCGCGATGAACATCGCCGCGAAGGACGTCTCCGCCGCCGACGCCAAGGCGCACGCCGACGCGAAGCTCGTCAACAACGTCATGTTCTATCTAGGGGTGGGTGTGTTCTTGCCCACCGGGTTCCAGTACAAGACGCCTCGTTAAGCCGGCGCAACCACGGACATCATCACCCGAGCCTGCGACCGAAAAAGGACCCAGCCCATGATGAAACGGATCGCCCTCTCCTTCCTGTTGGCGTCGACCATCGCCGCCGTTCCGAAGCTCGCCCAAGCCCAGCACAAGAGCCCTCTCGCCGATGCCCCCGCCATTCGCAAGCGGGTCGAGCTGCGAGACAAGCGGTTCGAGCTGTCTCTGGGCGCCGGCAGCACGCTGAACGAGACGTTCTATCACGACATTCTTTTGAACGCGCACCTGGCCTTCCACATCACGGACTGGCTGTCGATCGGTGGCGTCGGCATCTTCGGCGTCAGCACGGTGTCGACGGGCTTCAACGACGAGCTGTCGTCCACGCTGAGCAATCAGCCGATGGGACGGGCCCCGGCGCTCGACGCCTCGAAGGCCGGCATGAACAAGCTGGGCACAATCTTCGCTGGCCAGGTCGAGCTGACGCCGTTCACGGGCAAGTTCTCGCTGTTCGGCAAGCTGTTCGCCCACTACGACTTCTACCTGTTCGGCGGTCCTGCCCTGGTGGGCCTGAAGCAGGCCAATAGCGCCAACGTCACGGAGAACGGCGCGCAGATCACCGCGTGCGTGGACAAAGCCACCAGCAAGACGGTCCAGACCTGCTACGTCAGCGGCAGCCAGTTCGGCGGCACGTTCGGCGGCGGCTTTCACGCCTTCTTGAACGACTTCTTGGCCATCAACGTCGAGCTGCGCGACGTGGTGAACAAGGACAACCCGGCCGGTCGCGACGTCAACGGCGATCAGTTCGTGGACAAGGGTGATCTGACCTGGTCGTCTCACTGGATGTCGACCATCGGTTTGACGCTCTATCTGCCGCCCAAAGCCGACATCTCTCCGTAAGGCGGAACGGGGTCGTGTCGGGGGCTCCGAAAGATTCCCGTGGCGCCTCGGCGTCTACGAAGCGCAAGGTAACCCTTTATTTCAACTCGGTCATGCTGGCCGAGACGCAGCACGAGGCGATCCGACAGGACCGATCCATCTCCTGGATCATCCAGGCGGCCTGGCGCAAGGCCAGGGACGAAGTCCGGAAGCTGCCGGCCGCGACCCGCGGCGAGGCGCCTTCAGGCTCGCCAGGCGACGAATAGCCTTCGGGCCTGCGGCCCACGCGCTCGTCTCACGGAGTGCTGCCGCAGGTGGTCGCGATGGGAAGCTCGCTGAGCAGGACGCACGCGGTGACGCTGTCGCGGCCGCCGACCTCCTGGAAGTAGACGGCGATGTGCTCGCCGGCGGTCCCTTCCATGGGGTTCGCCACGAAGCTGCCATCGGTGTTGGCGCGCGCGATCACCCCCGCCCTTCGCTCCAGGTCCGTTATGTAGAACGTGCCGTTGGCGGCGAGGCCATTCGGGCCCCCCGCCGTGGTCCACAGCGTATGCGGATTTCCTGCCGCATCGGTGTAGGCCTCCGAGGTGAAGGCGATCTGGCTGGGCGGAGGAACCGGAATGTAGACGGGACCGCAGGCCCACAGCGCCACGGCGCCCAGGCAGCAGGACAGCAGCCGACCCAGCCGCACCGCGGTCCGTCTTCGAGAAGCCGATCGGATCTTCATGCCGCTAGGTTGCCTCGTTGATGGGAATTTTTCCGTGACCGGGGCTCCGCTCATCGGGAAAGCAAGAACCGCTCCCCGGGCGAGCCCGAAAGCGCGGGCCTTCGGACGGAGAGATCGTCAACTCTGTTGGCCGGGAATGCAACTTTGATGGCTCCGTTGGGCGTCAAGCCATGCCGTAACGGCGCAGCTTCTTCTGGAGGCCGAAGCGGGACAGCCCCAGCGCCTCGGCGGCCTTCGTCTGGTTGCCGGTGCTCCGGGACAGCGCCTCCTTCACCAGGGCCCGCTCCAGCCGCTCGACGCGCGGCTTCAGGGTCAGGCTGTCGGGGTTCTCCAGGGTGGTGAGCGCCGCCTCGCCGTCTCCGGCGATGTGAGGGGACAGATCGGCCACCGTGATGCTGTCTCGGCAGAACGCCAGCGCGCGCATGATCTCGTTCTCCAGCTCGCGGACGTTTCCGGGCCAGCGGTAGGCGCTCAGGCGGGCGACGGCCGCTGCGTCGATCCTCTTGGGCGCGGTCTTTTGAGCCGCGGTCAGCTTGGTCAGCAGATGCTCGGTGATGGTCGGGATGTCCTCGCGTCGTTCCCGCAGCGGCGGCAACAGGATGCGCGCCACCGACAGCCGGAAGAACAGATCCTGGCGAAATCGCCCCTCCTCTACCATGCGGCCGAGATCGCGATTCGTCGCCGCGATGATGCGCACGTCCACCTTCCGGGTCCGCTCGGCGCCCACCCGGCGTAACTCGCCGGTCTGAAGGATGCGCAGCAGCTTTCCCTGCATGGCGGCCGACATCTCGCCCACCTCGTCGAGGAACAGCGTGCCGCCGTCCGCCACCTCGAACAGGCCGCGGCTGTCGTGATCCGCGCCGGTGAACGCGCCCCGCACCGCGCCGAACAGCGTCGACTCCAGCAAGGTCTCGGGAATGGCGGCGCAGTTCTCCGACACGAACGGCTGCTGACGGCGCGGACCGTTGAAGTGCAGCGCGCGCGCCACCAGCTCCTTGCCGGTTCCGCTCTCCCCTTGAATCACCACGGGGAGCGCCGTATCCGTCAACCGGTCCAGCAGCCGAAACAGGTCCAGCATGCGCGGGGTGCGTCCCACGATGTTCCGGTAGTCGTAGCGAATGGCCAGCGCCTCGCGGTTCTCGCGCAGCTCCTGCTTCATACCCGACAGCTCCTCCTTGCGCGCGTCGAGCTCCCCCTGCAGCTTGCGGTTCAAGACCTCGATCTGACGCTCCCGCTTGCGCAGCTCCGACAGCAGGCGGGCGTTCTCGACGGCGATGGCGGCCTGCTCGGCGAAGTCGAGGACCAGCTGGACGTCGTCGTCGCTGAAGGCCCCCTTGCGCAGCCGGTTGTCGACGTAGACCGTGCCGGCGGCGCGACCCTTGACCTGCAGGGGGACGGCGAGCACCGAGCGCAGGTGCAGATCGGAGACCGACATCGCCTCGCGAAAGCGGGGATCGCCGGCGGCGTCGATCGTCACGATCGGTCCGCCCCCCGTCGCCGCCTGGCGCGCGATCGAGCGGGACAGCTCGAAGGCGCCAGCCTCCAGGGTCTGCTGATCGATGTTGCGCGCCACCTTGACCGCCAGCTCCCCCTTGTCGTCTTCCAGCAGCAGGAAGCCGCGCTCGGCCTCTGTGAGCTCGATGACCGTGTCCATGATCAGCTCGAGGAGGCGTGGCAGGCGCAGCTCGCTGTTGAGCCGCTTGTTGATTCGCAGCAGCCGGCGCAGGCGCCCCTCGTTGCGGGCGGCGCGCGCGGTCGCCTCGGTGTCTCCCCCGCCCAGCCGCGTGAGCTCGGCGAAGAAGCGAGCGTCGGGATCCTGATCGATGCCGGGCCGGTGATCGATGGGCGTGGACATGCGGACCTCCTCGAACAGACGACGGGCCTCGGCGGCGGATTGGGCGGCCAGCGTGCCCTGCCCCAGACGGTGGAAGAGCCGCGCCGACGTCAGCGCCTGCCGCCAGGCGGCCGCGCGGCGCCCCTGCTGGGCCGCCTGCCGCGCGTCCCCGGCGAGCGCCTCGGCGAGGGCCAGCGCGGCGTCGCCATCCCAGCTCTTCGTCGCGAGCAGCACCCGGGCGCGCACCAGCCGCAGCTCGGCGTCGTCGGAGGGCTGCGCTGGCGCCAGGCGCTCCAGCAGCGCCGCCGCCTGGTCCGGTCGCCCGGTGCGCGCCAGCAGCTCGATCTGGGTCAGCGCCGCCGCCCGGGCCAGCGCGCGCGGCGTCGACTGGCTGACCGCCAGATAGGCGAAGGCCTCGAGCGCCGCGGCCTCGTTCCCCGAGCGCCGGTCGAGCTCAGCTTCGAGGTAGACGGCCGCGGCGTCGGACCCGCCGGGACGTCGCGCCAGCTCGCCGCGCAGCCGGTCGATCAAGCGTCGCGCCCCGGTCGCATCGCCGATCTCGCTCAGCAGCATGCCGGCATTGAACAGCGCCGTTCCCAGCTCGGCCGTGGCGCCCAGGCGTCCCAGCTCGCGAATGGCGCGATCCAGCGCGGTCAGCGCCTCTCCGTAACGCCCCCCCTCGCCCGCCAGCGCCCCCAGATTCAACGCGATGGCGGCGGCGGTGTGAATGTCGCCGGCGGCGTCCGCTTGCGAGAGCGCCCCCCGGTACCCGGTCAGCGCGTTCGCGAGATCACCGCCCAGGTGAGCGATCAGCGCGGTGAGGTAAAGCGCCCGCGGGACGGGCAGCGCCTGCGCGGCCGGCGCCGCCAGGAGAGCGCGCGCGGCGGGAATGTCCCCTCCGTAGGCATGGGCGAGCAGCGTCGACTCGACGGCGACCGCGCCCGCCGTCCCATCCTCGATGGCGGCCTCGGCCTCGGCCACGGCGATGGCCTCCTCGAAGCGATGCATGGCCACGAGCACCCGGGCCAGCCGTGCGCGCACCGCGGCGGTCGCCTCCCGCGTCGCGGGCGTGGGCGGCGCGGAGAGCGCGGGCGTCAGCAGCCGTCGCGCCGCTTCGAGGTCGCCCCCTCGGGCCGCCAGCCAGGCACGCCGCTCGTCGAGCCTCAGCCGCTCGGAGGGGGGAGCCGTCTCCTCGCTGGTGGAAGAGGACGCCAGCACCCGCGCGGCATCTCCGCCTCGCCCCTCGAGCGCCAGCTGGTCGGCGAGGCGAATTCGCTCATTCACGTCGAGCGCTTGTGGCGCGATCTCGAAGCTTCGCTCGAGCCAGACCGCCGTCATCGGCGTCGATAGGGTGGCCCGCGCGACGCGACGGAAGGTCGCCGCCGCGTCGTCGAGGCGGCCCAGGGCTTCGCAGCAGAGGCCCCGGCGCTCGTCGGCCTCGGGCAGGTGGTGGATGGCGGACTCGGCGAGCGCGCGCAGATCGGGCTCGCCCAGCGCGCGCATCACCACCGCGCGATGGGCGGTGCTGGCAAGCTCCGCGTCCGGTCTTCCGTCCCGCAGCCACCCCGCCGCGCGCGCCTGGTCGAACGTGCCGGCTGGGTCGGCTTCTTCGTCCGGAGCCACGCCCAGCGCGACGCTCGCCAGGCGGCGCCGCACGTGGGCTGGCAACGCGGCGAACGACACCGCCAGACGGTCCTCGAGGCCGGCGGAGCGCGCGGGCGCGAATCGCGCGAGCGTCCCGTCGCGAACGGCGGCGACGAGCTGCCGGACGACGTGGGAGGTCGTCGCCGCGTGTCCCCCCGTCGCTTCGCACAGGCGCGCCGCCACGTCACCGGGCAGCTCCTCACCCGCGGCGCGCGACGCCAGCAGCGTCACGTCGGCGGCGGTCAGCGGTCCGAGCGAAACATCCAAGGTGCCGATCCGCCGCAGCGGCTCCCGCGTGGGGACGACCAGCATCAGGCGCCCGGAGGGGGGCGCCCCCGCCACGAACGCCGCGAAGCCGGTCTCGCTGGTGCCCGGGTCGAGGACCACGCAGAGCGGACGCGGCTCGGCCCGCCGATCGAGCGCGGCCGCCAGGCGCGCGAAACGTCGCTGGAGATCTCGTTCGGGGTCCGCCGACTCCTCGGAGCGCGCTGACGCGTTCGCTTCCCCCTCGCCCGTCTCGCTCCAGGCGACGAGCGCGGCGAACGAGCCGCGAAACAGGGTGACCGGCTCCGCCCGCCCGGCGACCTGGGCGATCGCCTGCTGCCGGAGCGCCTGGTCGATCAGCTGGCGTCGTCCCGTCCCCTCGGCGCCGCTGAGCGCGATCACGCCGTGGGCGGCGGCCCCCTCGCCGAGGAGCGCGAGCGCGTCGCTCAACAGCTTGCGCTCGACGGCGCGCCCCACGAAGATCCCGGCCAGCGGATCGCCGCCAGGATGCGGCGGCAGCAGGTCCCCGAAGCCGGTGGGCGCGTCGGCGCCAGCGAGCCGTCCCAGGCGCAGCAGCACCTGCCGCGCGGACGACGGACGATCGAGCGCCGAGGGGTGCAGCAGGTCCTCGATCAGCTCGTCCCAGCCCGCGGGCAGGCCCGGTCGCGTCGAGGACAGCAGCGGCGCGCGATGGGACAGCACGCGCGCCGCCGCGTCGAGCCCGCTGCCGAACGGCCCCGCGCCGGTCCAGGCGGCGAACAGCGTCGCCCCCAGGCTGAACAGATCCGTCGATGCATCGACCTGGCCGATCAGGGCCTCCGGAGCGGCGAACCCCAAGGTCCCCACGGCGGCGCCGGCCGACTCCAGCGCCGGGAAGGCCAGGTCGAAGAGAATCGGTCGCCCCTCTCCGTCCAGGCGCACGTTGGACGGCGACAGGTCGCCGTGAACGAGCCCCCGCCCGTGCAGGTACGCGAGGGCGTCGGCCAGGCCGAAGGCGGCGGCGGTCAGCCGCGCGCGGCGCTGGTCGTCATCCGCGAGCGCGGCGATCGCCATCAGCGGCTCCCCGACGACGAGCTCGGTGACCAGAAACAGCTGGCCGTCGTGCCGACCGACGTCGCGCACGCGCACGATGCCCGGATGGGACAGTCCCGCGAGGCGCTCGAACTCGCTTCGCACCCGGCGCTCGACCGCGGTGGTCGTCGCCCGAAACAGCTTCAGCGCGACGGTCTGGCTCGCCACCTGATCGAAGGCGACGAAGCTCTCCCCCTCCCACCCTGCCCCGAGCCGTTCACGCAGCCGGTAGCGGCCGGAGACGATCGTCTCCGCCGGTCCTCCTGCCCCGTCTCGTCGGCGTTTGCCAACTTGATTGGCACCCAGCATCATTCATACGATAGTGTAATTTAACGGGAAACGAACGCTCAAAAAGTTAGTTGCCATCGGCGACGGCCGGCGCGGCGCGTCGTTCAGGGCGCGGAGGCGTCAGGTGTGCGACGGGCCAGGCGCTCCCTGGCCTCCTTCGCCGCCTGGCGGATGTCGGGATCGTCGTGGCTGTCGGCGACGAAGCTGAGATACTCCGCCGCCTCGGTCCCCCCGATGAGCGCGATGGCATCGAGGGTCTTCATCATCTCGTGCTTGTCCTCGAGCGAGCGGTCGCGGGTCAGCTTCGCCACCGCCCGCCTGTCGTGAAGCGCGATCAGCGCCCCGAGCGCGGCGTCGCGCGTCGCTTCGTCGGAATCGTCGAGCAGCGCGAGCATCGCCGGCGCCTCCGCGGCGAGCCGGCGCGCGGCCACCTGACGGATCGCCGCCTCGCGGAGGGCGACGCCGCCATCGCCCATCAGCACGGCATGAATCTCGGCGGGGCTGGCGATGCGGAGGCGCTCTCGCTGCAAGAACGCGTTCAGGAGATCAGTGGCCGTCCGCGTGGCGACGCGCGCGGCGATCCCGGCGCGGTCGACGCCGGGGACGATGTCGAACCGTTCTTCGCCCGTCGCCGAGAGCTCGTCGCGAAGCGCGCCCGGGGCGTCGCTGGGGCGGGTGCTGATGATCAGGCTGACGCTCGCGCGACAGAGCCCCTTGTGGCCGGCCTCGACGACCTCCGTGCCCACGCGACCGGTCATCCGCACGATCGGTGCGGAGTCCCCGGCGCCGGATGGCGCCGTCGCGACCAGGCCCGAGCCTTCGACGAGACCGCGCAGGCGTCGCGCCAGCTCGGTGGCGTCGATCTTGGTGTCACCGTCGCCCGTGCTGAGCTCGATGTCGCCCAGACGCAGCGCGAGCGGTGCCGGAGGCGACGCCGATTTTCGGCAAGAGAAAAAGGCCAGCGACGCCGCGATGCAGACGAGGCCGAGGGAGCCGCCAGCGCTCCGGCTTCGTGCCGGGCGCGGGCCCTCACCCGACGGCGGGGCCGCGCTTTCGGCCGGGCTCGCCGCCGTCGGGCACACCCGTTCCCGAGCGGCGTTCCGCCGGGGGAGGCGGCGTCTGCCGCGCGCGCGATCGGATCGCCAAAGGGATGCTGTCCGCATGTTGCCGTCTCGCCAGCGCCAGCTCGAGAATTCGCGAGACGACGTCATCATACGTGAGCCCTCCCGCTTTCGCCGCCTTCGAGAACCCTCCCGCTTCGTGCGACAGATCGCAGTTCGGATTCACGTCGATGACATAGGGGACGCCGTCGGCGGAGAGACGGATGTCGACGCGCCCGTAGTCGCGAAGCTCGAGGGCGTCCCAGGCACCGCGGGCCGCCGCCGTCACCGCCTCGGTCAGGGCCGGATCGAGCACGCAGCGCACCGGCTTGGTCCCCGCGTACTCCACCGACGACTCCATCCATTTCCCCTCGAAGGAGACGATGCGCGGGCGATCGGGGGGCAGGTCCGAGAAGTCGATCTCGTAGAACGGCAGCACGTCGGGGGGGCCGTCGAGCCGCCCCAGCAGCGACACGTAGATCTCGCGCCCCTCGATATAGCGTTCCACGAGCGCCGGCTGCCGGTACTGCGAGATGACGTGGGCGACGCGCGCCTGCATGGCGGCGGCGTTGGACACCACCGACTCGCTGTAGATCCCGACCGAGGCGTCCTCGCGCGCCGGTTTCACGATGGCGGGGAACGGAATGGTCACCGCCTGGTCCGACCGCGTGACGAAGACGGCCTCGGGAGTCGGCACGGCGCGCGCGCGCAGGATCTCCTTCGCCTTGTGCTTGTGCAGCGCCAGCGACAGTGCCAGCGGCCCCGAGCCGGTATAGGCGATCCCCTCCTTGTCGAGCAGCAGCGGCAGCAGCGGCTCGAAGCGGCTGTCGCCCGAGATCGATTCACACAGGTTGAAGACGACGTCGGCCTTGCGCCGCCGGAGCTCGTCCATGACCACGCCCACGTCGTCGTGAACCCCCACCGTCGAGGGGAAACAGTCGTGGGACTCGAGCACCCGCATCAGATGCGTGGCGACGTTCTCGACATCCTCACGCGCACGATTCTCCGGGTCCGCCTCGGCGCCCTCGAAGTCGCGGTTGTAGATGACGACGACTCGCGGCTGACCTGTTCCCGTCACGCGCCGTCCATTCTAGGCGCGGCCGTGCGCATTGCAATCGAAACGCCGGCGGGGCTCGCGTCATCGGGGGCGAACGTGATCCCGAAACGCGCGCCCAGCGCGGCGGCGATGCGCGGCCCCAACGCCTGCGGCGTGGGGGCCCGCCCGATCGAGGCCTGCACGGACGTCACCGCGCAGCCGGAGATCCCGCAGGGCACGATCAGCCCGAACGCGTCGAGCGCAGGCGCGAGGTTCAGCGCGAATCCGTGAATGACCACGCGCCGGCGCACGTGGATGCCGAAGGCGCAGATCTTCGCCTCCCCTGCGCTCCCCGTCACCCAGAGACCAGGCGCCGTCGGGCGATAGTGGGCTTGCACGCCCAGCTCGCCCAGGACCTCCGCGATGGCCGCGGCCATCGCCTCGACATGGGCGCGGACGCCCCCGCGCAGGCGAACGACCGGATAGCCGACCAGCTGTCCGGGGCCGTGATAGGTGACGTCACCGCCGCGCGAGGCCTGGTGCAGCGTGATGTGCCGCCGCGCCAGCTCGTCCTGGTCGACGAGGACGTTGGCGGCCACGGCGCTGCGACCAAGCGTGATGACCGGGTCGTGCTCGAGCAGCAGCAACGTCTCGACGCCGCCGCCCAGCACCTGCGCGCGCAGACGCTCTTGCAGCTCGGCCGTCTCCGCGAAGGGGACCCGGCCGAGCCAGCGCCAGACGCCGCTCGCTGGCGCGCCGTCGCGCGGCGGAGCTGGCCGCGAATCGCAGGAAACCTCCCCCGCGTTCATGGCCAGCGCGCCCCGACGCTAACCTTCGGCCAGCTCGGCGAAGAAGTCGGCGTCGACGAAATCGACGCTGACCGTCGCGCTGACCACGCCGACCCCGTGACGGACGCAGGTCTCCGCCATGGCGGCGCCGTCCGCGATCTCGAGCGGCGGCCCCGGCTGCTTCCACTCGGCGATGCCGTCATCGCCGAGGCGACCGGCCAGCATCAGGACGCCCTCGTCGTGACTGCGGGCGCGGATGCCGGCGCGGAGCTCGCCGATGGCGCGGCGGCCCGCGGCGCTTCCGCCCGGACGCAACGCGATCAGGCACTTCGCGGGACGGGAGCCGCGACCGCGCAGGGCCTCGACGTAGATCGTCCCATCGACCCGCTTCACGAACGTCGTGGGGCCGAACCCCTCGCGCTGCAACAGCACCCGGGCGACGGCCTCGAAGGCCCCCGGCGCCAGCTCGGCCAGACGGCGCTCGATGGCGGCCATCGTGCGCTCGCGCAGTGCCCGGCGGGCATCGCCGAACACCTGCTCGGCCTTCTCGAGCTCGGCGTCGGGCGTGCGTCGGGCCAGCGTGTAGAGCCCGCTGCCCGCCGCTCGCACCCGCGGCCGCAGGCCGTTGCGCAGGCGATCTTTCGGCTCGCTGGCGAGCGCGGTGCGGATGACCCGCCACGCCTCGTTCGGTTCGCCATGGATCAGCCGCCGGCGAATGGCGCTGTCGGCGAGCTGCCGAACGTGCACGCCGCGTCCCGGCGGTTGCCCGCGCAGGATCTCGATCGCCGCATCGACCGGCGTCATGATCTTGCGTGACGCCTGGCCGTCGGCGCCCGTGGACTCCGGGGAGCCGCCAGCCGATGCGCCGCCTTCGGCGGTCGACTCGGCGTTCGCGCCCTGCCCGGCTTCGCCCCCCTTTTGCTCGGCGTAGGCGGGACGCTCGCCGCTCGCCGGTCGCTCGCCCGACGTCGCGCCCGGGGCCTCATCGGTGCGGGGCGCGCCATCTTCCTCGCCGCCACGACGACGCCGACGGCGCCGACGGCGCCGTCGACCATCTTCGCCGACCTCCGTGCCGGCGCCCGCCGCCGGTGCTTCGTCGCCGTCCGCTTCGAGCGTCTCGTCGCCATCGCTGGCGCCGTCACCCGCATCCGCCGTTGGCCCGTCGCCCTGCGCCGGAGCAGCCGCCGTTTTCCCGTTCTCGGTCTCCTCGGGCTCGTCCTCGTCACCGTCGCCCTCGCCGCCCATCGACTCGTCGTCCCCTTCGAGGACACCGGTCTCGGCCAGGGCGGCCGCGCGCGCCGCCGCCGACAGGCCACCGGCGCTCGGCTCTTGCACGGAATCGTCCGAATCGTCGGCCGAACCTTCGTCCGCCGCGCTCTCCTTCGTCTCTGGCGTCGCCGCCTCGTCGGTCTTGCCACCGCGCGCCCGACCACCACGCCGGCGTCGTCGCCGTCCCGGACGCTCGTCGGCGTCGCCCGCTGGCGCCGCCTCGTCCCGCTCCCGCTTGGCGGGCCGGCCACCGGCCGCCGCGGGAGCCTCCGCCTTCGCGACGGGCTTCTCTTCGGGCGGCATCTCCGGATAGCGGAGCAAACCGAAAACTCCCGGCTTCACGCGAACGAAAGGATTACCTGGGGCCTTCTTCACCGCGGACGTGAGCTGCGTCTGCATCGTGACCTCGGGCGTTCGGCCGACGAAGGTCAAAAGCTTCTTCGTCATCGCCCGCTCGGTCAGCTCTTTGAAATGAAGAGGCCGTCCCTCGCGCTTCAAGATGTCGAGCGCTGCCTCAAGGAAAGTCATGGCGCCCGTCTTTACCACAAAATTTTGACGGGCGGATCGGGGAGGGTTACCCGTGATGATCATGATCAACCGAAAGATCGGCGTGCTCCTCGGTGGCTTGTCGGCGGAGCGCGAGATCTCGCAGCGATCGGGCGAAGCGATTCTGCGCGCCCTCGCCGACCGGGGGTACGACGCCACGCCCATCTTCGTCGATCGCGACGTCGACCTGATCCTGCGCCAGAAGCAGATCGACGTGGCGTTCCTGGCGCTGGCCGGCCGCTACGGCGAGGACGGCTGCATCCAGGGCCTGCTCGAGCTGCTGGGTATCCCCTACACGGGTTCGGGCGTGCTCGCGTCCGGCCTGGCGATGAACAAGGCGAAGGCCAAGGAGATTTTCAGGCTGCACAACTTGCCGACGGCGCCCGGCTACCTGTTCGACGGAATGGCCGAGCGCCTCCCGGGGGACTCGTCGACGGCAGGCAACGTGCCGGCAGTCATCGCCGAGCACGGCTCGTTCGGCTTTCCGGTGATCGTCAAGCCGGCCGGCGAAGGTTCCTCGCTGGGGGTGAGCCTGGCGCGCGACGAGCTCGAGCTCGAGTCGGCGGTCGAGGCGGCGCTGCGCTTCGATGACGAGGTGCTGGTCGAGCGCTTCATCGAAGGCAAGGAGGTCTCGGTCGGAGTGCTCGACGGGCAGGCGCTGGGCGCGGTGGAGATCGTCCCACGCCAGCCGTTCTACGATTTTCGCAGCAAGCACCCGACCGGGCGCTCCGACTATCACCTGCCGGCGCGGCTCTCACCCGAGCGCTACCGCTCGGCGCTGCGGATGGCGGTGATGGCGCACGAGGCGCTGGGGTGCGAAGGAGCGTCGCGCGTCGATCTCATCATCAGCGACAAGGGCAACGAGGTGATCCTCGAGGTGAACACGCTGCCCGACATGGCGCCCACCAGCCTGCTCCCCAAGATCGCCCACGCGGCCGGGATGTCGTTCGATGATCTGGTGGAAGAGATCCTGCGCGGCGCCCGCTTGCGGGCCCATGGACACCGGCGCGATCGGCGCGGTGTCCGGCTTGGATTCGATGGTCCGGAGCGTCGGGCTGGGTTTCAGTCCGAGGCGCACTGAAAGGCGCGCAGGGGGGCGTTGCCCCCCTACGATACCCCCCGGATCCGGACCGTTTGCCGGGGCGGAGTTGCTTGGCGGGCGGGGTCTCCGGCGGGCGGAGCCCGCCTGCGATGCCGGGGAGGACTTTGTCCTCCCTGCGACCCTCCTGAAGAGTTGCCTGGACACCTGGCTCGTCCTCGCTGAATGGCGATCTTGCCTCTCCCGATTCGGGAGAGGCCGGCGCGTGGCGCCGGGTGAGGGTGTCGACGACGCTCGCCGGTCAGGCCTTCTGGGTGAACCGTGGATTGTTACAATGCGGTGACGATTGGTTGGGAACTGGGTGTCGGCTCGCGGTCGGGGCGATCAGCCGGTAGTGTTGGGCGGCCATGGCTCGACGTTCGCGCAAGACAGCCTCGGTAACGAGGGCGATACCGCATGACCGGGAGAGCGCCCGGCTGTTCCTGAACCGGGAGCTGTCCTGGCTGGAGTTCAACGGCCGGGTGCTGGACGAGGCGCGCGACCCCTCCGTTCCGCTGGTCGAGCGGCTGAAGTTCCTCTCCATCGTGTCGTCCAACCTGGACGAATTCTTCATGGTTCGGGTCGCCGGCCTGAAGCAGCAACTCTCCGGCAACGTCGCGGAGACGCCGCCGGATGGCCTGACGGCCGCCGAGCAGCTCGCCGCCATCAGCCAGCGCGCGCACGCCATGGTGGCGGAGCAGTACCGGGTGTGGCGCGAAGCCGTGGCGCCCGGCCTGGCCGACATCGCGGGGGTCCGCCTGCTGCGCCCGGCCAGCCTGTCCGCGGAGCAGCGCGCGCTGATCATGGCCACCTTCTCGCGCGAGGTCTGGCCGGTGCTGACGCCGCTGGCCGTCGATCCCGGACACCCCTTTCCGATGCTGCGCAATCGCAGCCTGAATCTCGCGATTTCCCTTCAAAAAGAGAAGGGCAAGGTCGCGCCCCGCCAGAACATCGTGGCGGTGGTGCAGGTACCGGCGGTGCTGCCGCGGCTGTTCGAGCTGCCGCGTCCGCCGAGCGAGACGGCGCCCGGCGAAGGGGAGCCTCATGTCCCCCCCTCCTCGGTCTCCTTCATTCTCCTCGAGGACGTGATCGCGATGCACGTGGGCGATCTGTTCCCCGGGTTCCGGGTGGTGGGGTGCAACGCCTTCCGCGTCACGCGCAACTTCGATCTGAGCATCGACGAGGACGAGGCGGACGATCTTCTGAAGACCATTCAGAAAGAGCTGCGCCGGCGGGAGCGCGGAAATGCCGTGCGCCTCGAGATCGCCCACGAGACGCCGTCCGAGGTGGTCACCTTCCTGCGCACCGCGCTTCGACTGGAGCCGGACGACGCCTACCTGATCGATGGCCCCATTCACCTGGCCGATCTGGCCCCCATCGCGGCGCGCGACGATCTGCGCGACTGGAAGGACGAGCCGTTCTCGCCCCAGATCGTTCCCCCGCTGCAGGAATACGACGACATCTTCGGGGTGATCGCCACCAAGGACATCCTGCTGCAGCACCCTTACGAGTCGTTCGAGGACGTGGTCGAGTTCGTCTCGGAGGCGGCCGCCGATCCCAACGTCCTCGCCATCAAGCAGACGCTCTATCGCACCAGCGCCGACTCGCCCATCGTGCGGGCGCTGATCCGCGCCGCCGAGAACGGCAAGCAGGTGACGGCGGTCGTCGAGCTGAAGGCGCGCTTCGACGAGGCGCCCAACATCCAGTGGGCCCGGACGCTGGAAGACGCGGGCGTTCACGTCGTCTACGGTCTGCTGGGCCTGAAGACCCACTGCAAGGTGGCGCTGGTGGTGCGGCGCGAAGGTGGCCACATCAAGCGCTACGTTCACCTGTCGACCGGCAACTACAACCCCAGCACGGCGCGCGTCTACGCTGACGTGTCCTACTTCACGGCGCGCGACGCCTTCGCCGACGACGCGGGGGCGCTGTTCAACCTGCTGACCGGGTACTCGTCGCCGCCATCGTGGAAGCGGTTCGACGTGGCCCCGGTGGGGTTGCAAGAGAAGATCCTGGGGCTCATCGAGCGCGAGACCGCCTTCGGGCCCAAGGGGCGCATCGTCGCCAAGATGAACTCGCTGGTCGACGCCGCGGTGATCAAGGCGCTGTACCGGGCCTCCCAGGCGGGCGTCTCGATCGATCTCATCGTTCGCGGCATCTGCTGCCTCCGGCCGGGCGTCCCCGGCACGAGCGACAACATCCGCGTCGTCAGCATCGTCGATCGCTTCCTCGAGCACGCGCGCATCTTTCACTTCGGCAATGGCGGCAAGGACGAGGTCTACCTGTCGTCGGCCGACTGGATGCCCCGTAACTTCGTGCGCCGGGTCGAGGTCATGTTTCCGCTGGAGGATCCGCTGCTTCGCGAGCGGGTCATCAAGGAAGTCCTGGGGATCTCCCTGGCCGACAACGTCAAGGCCCGACGGCTTGGACCGGACGGCAGCTATCACCGCCCCGTCGTCGACGAGAAGACGCCGCGCCTCCGCAGCCAGGTGCGGTTCATGGAGCTGGCGCGCGAGAAGGCCCAGGCCGGGCCCGGGATCGCCGGGCCGGCGACGGGTGGATTCGTGGTACGGACCACGGCGCCCGGGGTCGTTCGCGGTCCGGGGCAGGCCGCCGCGGCCAGCCCTCCGCCACCCGCCCTGCCATCGGCTTGAGCCGAGATCGTCACTCGTCGCCGTGAGGGGCGTCTCGCTGTTCGTGCCCGTTCGAGGGTATAATAAAGCCCGCATGAAAAGCCCCCCTTTGCTCCGTCGCCTACGAACGGTGGGATTCACGGCCGGCCTGACGATGGCCGTCGTGACAGTCACGGGAGCGGGGCTGGCGCCCCGCCCCGCCGCCGCGTCGATCGTGGTGGCGATGGATCTTCCCACCCTGGTCCGCGAGGCGGATCACATCGCGGTCGTCGATGTCGTGTCGACCACGGCCGACTGGGACGCCAAGCACGAGAGGATCTTCTCCACCATCGACTTGAAGGTCGTCGAGCGCTGGAAAGGCGCGGCGGCGGCCGGCGAGGATCACCTGCGTATCGTGCAGCCGGGCGGCACGGTCGGCGATCTGACGATGACGGTGACGGGCCTGTCGACGTTCTCGCCCGGCGAGCGCGCGCTGGTGTTCCTGCGCGGCACCTCGACGCAGGCGCGCGTGCTGGGGATGGGCCAAGGCAAGCGGCCCATGCGCCTCGAGACGGTGTCCGGAAAATGGCTGGTGCAGGCGGCCAATCTCCATCAGTCGACCTTGGTGCAGCCGCGCGTCGCCACGCCGACGAATGGCAAGCTCGCTCCCCTGCCGGCGGCGGCCACCGCCAGGACGCCGGTCCGCGAGCGCGGCCTCGAGGATTTCCGCTCGGAAGTGAAGACCCTGATCGGGACGACGACCCCATGATTCGTACGCGCGTCTGGGGGCGCCTGGTGGCAGGCGCCGTGGGAGTGGTCGGTCTGGCCGTTCCCCTCGCCGCTCACGGTTACGTGCGCTACCGGGCGACGGCCCCGGCCGCCGGGGGGCTGGGAACCCCGTACGCCTGGGGCGCTCGCGGCGTCGACATCGTCGGATACACCAACGGGTTGCCCAACATGACCGCCGACCAGATCGGCGGGGCCATGACGGCGGCCGTCGGCGCGTGGAGCGCCGACAACGCGTTGAACGTGGGCCACAGCTTCCTCGACCTGACCCTGACGCTCGAACCGTCGACCACCGTTCCCCCCGACGCGGCAAACGACAACGTGAACACCATCGCCATCCGCACCGGCGTCTGGACCGCCATCTGCTCGACCCTCAAGAACGGCACCAAGGACTGCCACCAGTCCGGCGAGCTGGCGCTCACCACCGTGTGGTCCCGCGCCTGCGGTGAGGTCGTCGAGGCCGACGTCGAGGTGAACGCCGACCCGGCCGCCACCCCCGCGTTCAACTGGGCGGATCTCGACGTCACGACGACGAACGGATTCCACGATCTGCAGAACGCGCTCACGCACGAGATGGGGCACTTCATCGGCCTCGACCACACCTGCTGGTTGAGCTCTCCCGCGGCGGCCGCGGGAGAGGTCGACGATCTCGGCAACCCGGTTCCTTCGTGCGACGAGGCGACGGTGGCCGAAATGGACGCCACCATGTACCCGTCCGCCGAGGCGGGCGATGTCTCGAAGCGGACCTTGTCGCAGGACGATCTGAACGGTCTTTGGGCCATCTACCCGGCGGGCGCGAATCCCGTCACCTGTGGGGCGCAACATTCGAGCGGCGGTTGCGCCGTGGCGTCCGGTGCAGACGGGGCGCTGCCGGCGCGAAGCCGGGGGGGGCGATGGTTCGGGCTGCTCGGCGGCGCGCTCGCGCTCGGCGTGCTCGTTTCACTTCGTTCGCGGCGTCGCTAGGACGAGCTCGAGGCGCAGGTCGCGGACCGACGCCTCGCCGGGCGTGCCGGCCGATGGCACGACGACCTGGCGCTCGACGGGCGCATGGTCCACCGCGCGCGCGCGCAGCGTCCACGTTCCGGGGGTCAGCGGGCCGAGCGTGAACCGGAAGGGGCCGCCCTTCTTTTCTGTGCGCCCGTCGGCGCGCCCGCGCGCTTGCGGATACCGCGCCGTGGCCCCCCCGGGCCCCTCCGCTTCGATCTCAAAGCCCGACACGGGGCCTCCGGTTCCAGCTTCATGAACCTCGCCCGTGATGCCACCCGCCACCGGCACGACCACGACCAGCTCCGCTGAAGCGGGCGGGCTGGCGGCCGGTACGTCGACCCGATGGAGGGCATAGCGGGGTTGATTCACCTCGAGCCACAGCCCGCTCTCCGGCACGCTGGCGAGCTTGAAGTGCCCTCCAGGATCGGTGACGGTGCTCCCCAGGGCCGGGCCCTGCCCGCCCACCGAGGCGGGCATTCCGGCGACGGTTCGCGGATAGGCGGCGACCCGCGCCCCGGCGAGCGGTCTCCCCTCGCTGTCCTTGATGAGCCCCGCCAGCGCTCGCGTTCCGCTCCTGGCGAAGCGCAACGTAACCGTCGCCGCCGCGCCGGTGGCGACGTGGACGCGCACCTCGACGTCGGCCCGGCCATCGGCCGAGGCGACGAGGGTGTGGTCTCCCGCGGCCAAGGGCAGCGCGAAATTACCGTCGCCGCCGGTGACCGCGTACAGACCAGGGTCGGCGGAGCCGCCCTCGGGCCGCGCGGTGATCCGTACCCCGGACAGGGGAGCGCCGTCGGCATCGACGACCTGCCCGGACACCAGGGCCGCCTTGGCGACGTTGAGGGCGCCCAGATCCAGCTTCCCCCCGGGCGGCAACACCAGCGGGCTCCCTCGGAAGGGCACCGTCGACGCCTGCAGCACCTCCAGGCGCAGCCGGCCGGGGGGCACGTCCGCGAGCACGAAACGACCGTCGGCGCCGCTGATCGCCTGTCGGACCACGACCCGGGCTTCCCCGGCGGGCACGGCGCCGGGCGGCAGGGCGGCGGCGGTGGCGGCCGGGGGGAGCGGCGCGGACACGACACCGAGCGCTTCGATCGTGGCCGGGCGATCGTGAATGCGCGCGCCCGCGATGGGCGTACCATCACTGGCGACCACGCGCCCCACGATCTCTCCGGTGCGCAGCAGCGCCAGCTTCACCGGACCGCCTGGCGGCGCGGGCGCGCGGGCCATGTCGACGATGGCGGTACGACGGGCCGTGAACCCAGGCCGCCGCGCCCGCACCTGATACTTCCCGGGCGGCAGCGGCGGCGAGGTCCAGCGACCGGCCCCGTCGGTCTCGACCGACGGCCAGAGCCCGGTCGCCGGGATCAGGTCGATTCGTACCCACGCCTCGGGAAGACTGGCGCCGCGATCGTCGACGACGACACCGTCGAGGAACACCGCCGTATCGAGGGCGAGGTCGATCTGGCGGAGTTGCGACGCGGCTCCGACGATCACGTCGGCGACGACTGGCGACACCAGCGAGCCGGCTTCGGCGCGGAGGGCGTAGGTGCCCGGGCCGAGCCCGGGAAAAGCGAAGCGTCCCGCGACGTCGGTCTCCGTCATGCGCGGTTCGGAGACCGCCTCCCCTCCCAGATGAACGCGGGCGCCGTGCGCGGGCCGCCCCTGCCGCGTCACCAGTCCCGAGATCGATCGGCTCTCGCCGGGGAGGATGACCACGACGTCGGCGTCGGGGGCCGTCACCGGACCGGCGGAGGCCATCCCCAGGCCCGGCGCGTCGATCAGGAGCCGGTAGGCGCCGGCGGTCAGATCCTCGAGCGCGAAGTGGCCGCGCGCGTCGGCGCGCCCCTCGTGAAACGTGGGCGCGGACGCTTCGGCCACGGCGAACGCCAGCACGTGCGCCAGCGGCACGGGCGTGCCGTGTCCGTCCTCGATGCGCCCCTGCAAGGCCACCAGCGGCGCCAGGCGGAGGTCGGCGCGCACGGTGCCCCCTGTCGTCTCCACCACCACCGGAAGCGCGGGCACGGCGAACGAGCGACGCCTGGCGCGGAGGTGATAGTGCCCGGCCGGAATGCGCTCGAGCTTGAAGGCTCCGTTCGCGGCGGTCCGAGCGGCGGCCACGGGAACACGTCCGTCGGCCGGATCGCTCGCCAGCTCGACCAGAACCTCGGAGAGCGCGCGCCCCGCGGGATCGACCACGGTCCCCTCGACGGTGCCGGTCATGGCGGGCGGAACGGTGGGCCTTCGGGCGCACCCGAGGGCCAAGATCAGGGCCCCGGCGAGCAGCGAAATGCGGATCGACCTGCCCCTCGAGCGCAAACGCGCGGGATAGCTTGCGAAAGACATGGGGGGGTGCTAAAGCTGGGCGCCTTTTCCGGAGGATGTCATGCCAGCTATGTGCGCAGTTTGTAGTAAGCAACGCCGCGTTGCCAACAACGTCAGCCATTCCAACATCAAGACCAAGAGCATTCAGCGCCCCAATCTACGGCGCGTGCACGTGAAGATCGACGGTGTCCCGACGCACGTTCGCGTGTGCTCGCGGTGCCTGCGATCCGGCGCCGTCGTCAAGGCGGCCTGACTCGAGCCGGCGCGGTCTCGCGCCAGATTGTCGGACGCACCCGCGCCGCGATTTCGCCGCGCGGGTGTTCGTGCGTCCGCGTGGTGCGCCCTGGTTTTTTTGGACGGCTCACGTCGCGATAGCCGCGACGGCATCGATCTCGACGAGGGCGCCGCGGGGCAGGCCCGCGACCTGGACGGTCGCGCGGGCGGGGGGACGCTCGGGAAAGTAGCGGCCGTAGACCTCGTTCACCGCGCCGAAGTCGCGGAGGTCGGCGAGAAAGATCGTCGTCTTCACCACCGCCGAGAACGACGCTCCGGCGGCGGCGAGCACGGCCGCCAGGTTGCGCATCACGGTCTCCGTTTGCACGCGCACGTCGCCCGCCCCCACGAACTCCCCGGTCGCGGCGTCGAGCGGAATCTGGCCGGAGCAGAACAGCAAGCGCGCCGGCATCGTCACGGCCACCGCCTGGCTGTAAGGACCAATGGCGCGGGGGGCGTCCGGCGTCGCGATGATTTCGATGGACATCGGCGCATCATAACGCCGCCGTTGGGATATGGTGCCGTGGTGAAGTCGCGACGCCCGCAACGCCTTCAGGTCGAGCCCGAGACGGCGGGCGACCTGATGTCGGGCCTGCTGACGAGGTTGGGCGGCAAGGGTCGTGCGCTGGAGTACCGGGTGTACGACGCCTACCTGAAGGCGGCTGGGGAGATGCTGGCCGCGCGCACCACCCCCGATTCGTTTCGCGAAGGGACGCTGTTCGTGCGGACGACCAGCTCGGCCCTCGCCCACGAGATCGTGCTGTTGCGGGCCGAGCTGCTGCAGCGGATGGAGACCATGCTCGGGCCGGGCGTGGTGAAGGACATCCGGACGCGCGTGGGCGGGCCCCCCGAGGCGCCGAGCCGTCCCGTCTGAGGGCGCACGTCGGGAGCACTTGCGCGCGGGCGCCTGCCCCCGTTAGGGATACGCCCATGCGTGGAAACTGGCGTCTCGTCTTGTTGCTGGCGGTCGCGGGCGTTTTCCCGCGCGGGGCCTGGGGCGCGGGCGGTACCGTCGAGGGGTTCGTCCGGGCCGAGGGGCCGTGCCCCAAGCTGGAGCCGGTCAAGATCGGCAAGGACGCGAGCGTCTGTGGCGCGGAGCAGGCGAATGAAGCCGTCGTGGCGGCCAAGGATGGCGGGCTGGGAAACGTCGTGGTCTCGTTGCGCGCGATGAAGCCGGCCGGCACGCCGCCGGCTCCCCCACCCGGCCACGCCGCCATCGATCAGCTCGGGTGCATGTACAGGCCGCACGTGCAGGCGGTGACGGTCGGCAGCGAGCTGATCCTGGTCAACAGCGATCGCGTCCTGCACAACGTTCACGGCAACCTGGGCGGGGTGACCGTGTTCAACGTGGCCATGCCCATCAAGGGGCAGCGACTTCCCACCAAGCTGACCCGCCCCGGCCTGGTGCGCCTGCAGTGCGACGCGGGGCACAGCTGGATGAACGCCTGGATCTCCGTGCTGGCGGAACCGACGTTCGCAGTCACCGACGCCACCGGTCACTTCCGCATCACCGACGTCCCCGCCGGCGAATACACCATCGAATACTGGCACGAGCCCACCGACGGCAAGGGGGCCGGCATCACGAAGACGGCGCGCCTCGTCGTGGGCGACAAGCTGTTACAGGCGGACGCCCGCCTGAAGCTCTGAGTGCTCAGCTGACCTTCTTGGACAGGATGATCAAAAAACCACCGCGATACCAAGCTGCGCAATAACTGCCTCGTACCAGCGGGAGGCGTGCTCAGACAATTGCAAAAGAGGTCGCCCCCTCAGTCTCCCCGGAGCCCCAGTCGCGGATGGGTCCACGATAACCAAGACGCGTCAGCACGAGCTTGTTGATTGCCGTATATAGCGCCAGCTCGGCTCGATGGAGATCTCTCCATTCGGCCTGGTCAGGATTGCGGCCAATCCGGCCCCGATGGAGATAACGATCTCTGTTGGCGATTGCGCGGCGCTCGCCGTCCGTGAGGGCGATTTCCAAACGTTCGAACGGAGCCAGCAAGGCGTTTTTATTGCTTCCCCGGTTCAACGACGACTCAATCCTCGCTCGAATTAGCTCGAGCTTCTTTTCCAGTGCAGGCTTCGAAGGTCCGCTGGGCAGGACTTGACCGGCGACGGCCGCGAGAAGATCGGTCTTTAGGGGCGCCCACTCCGCTGGCGAAAGTATTTCCTCGACGCTTGGCTCGTCGAACTTAGTCGCGGTTTCGAGCGCGACGGACAGCAGCGCTCCCCTCATCTCGAGGGGGACGGACAAGGCCGTGAGAAGATAAAACATGGCAAAACGGAGATCTTCGTGCGCGAGCAGGGTCTTGAGGCATCGCGCGAAGGTCGGACCGTTCAAAGGGGGGCGGTCCTCGCTCCAACCCAGCGCCTCGCGCGCACGGTACCATTCGCTGTAGCCGACGGGGATGGCGCCCCCGTAAACGTGCGCCTCTCCGACCCGACCATTGCTCCAGTCGGCTTCGACCACATTCCCGTCCGAATCGAGACCGATATCGCACGATGTGCCGGAGACTGCCTCGCCGGTGAAGTAGCTGAACAACGACCAGGCCGTGTCGGCGATGTCGTCGAATTCAGCGCGGCTCGACATGTCGGCCGTCGACTCCATGATCAGCGCGGGTCCGATAGCTGGCGCCTCAGCGTGCAAATAGTAGATGTCGAGAGGAACGATGTCGCCCGGAAGTGGCAAGTAACTCCGCGACTGGTGGCGCCCTCCGGCATCCTCGATGACGGCAGGAAATACAATGCCTTCCAGAGTCTTGGGGAGCCCGATCTGGCGAAGGAACTTCTTTGGTCGAGCTGATGTCGAGTCAAGGGAAAACATCGATACCGAAACGCCGCCCCCTGACATTCGCGCCCCTGTCCGAGAGAAAAATAGCGCGCGCGCCACGACGAACCTGTGGCCCCCGCAAAGAAACGCCAGGTCCGTCTCCGACATCTCCAACACGTTCATCACGTATTGTTCATTCGTTGAGGGCTCAAGAACAAAGTCGCCTGGCGCGGCCGACATCCGAATTTTCGCCCCTAAGAACGGCCCGGATTCCACGATCCCGGAAACCTCCGTGAGCTTCGGCAAGCGACTGGCGACGAAATTCGCGAAATCAATCACCTTCGAGGGCTGGCGAGTCAACGCTGGAATAGTGTGCTTGAACCTCCTGCGCGCATACTGAAGCCTCGCCGCAGCCGTCGGATAGCGGTGTGTGAACCACGTGATGAGCTGTTCGATGTCGGCGCGCTCGCCGGCGCTTATCGGCTCAGCCGCGCGCCGGCCGAACTCTTCCGGAGACAAAGTCTCGTCCCATATCGATCGGCTGAGCGCCGCGAGCGCCGGAGGGAGTGGTTCGGTCCGGTCGCTCATCCCTTCTCTTTTGTTCCAATGAGCACGGCCAGAAAACGTAAATCCTCGAGGTCCTTGGGACGTGCGCCGAAACGTTTGGTCCCAACGAGATCTTCCAGACAGGGAATCTGAGCGTCGACCCCCGGCGCGACCTCGACGGGCGACCGTCGAGACCAAACCTCGTCGAAGACCAGCGTTCCTCCAGTCGTCATGGGAATCTGACGTCCCAAGAGGACATCCACTATTTCATGATTTTCCAAGCGGTAGCGTCCGCGCTTTCGAGCATCCTCAGGCGAAAGAGTCGGCACCAGTCCCAGTGGGGCCAGGGCATCGTTGAATGCCGCGATATCGTCGAGGTGGATCCAATAATCGTAGTCCGCCGTGAGAACAGGCATCCCAATTGCGATCAAGGCCCGTCGGCCGATCAGGAGCGCACGAGCGCCACTCGCCGCGATCGTGCTGAAAAGCTCCGGTTCGTCGAAAAGGTCGGCTTCCATCCCTGTCGCGGATTGTCCCCCATGCTCCGTGGTCCGTCCAGCCCTCGGATCTTCGGTCACGCCCACGCGCCGATCATCTCGGCAATCAGCGCTCGCTCATCGATCAGCTCTTTGTCGGTGGCGGCGATCTTGGTCAGGCGAGGTCGTCCATCGCGTAGCCGAGATACCGCCTCCGAATGGATAGCGCCCGGTGTGACCAGACTGCACACGTGGTCCCCCCCGGAGCGCTGGTCGCCGAGGCTCCCCACGAGATGCCGCCCCAATGATGGCGGGACCCAGCGTTCAGGTTGGCTACCCCCTAAGCGCGTCGGCCAGGCCGCGCACGAACGCGGTCATCGCCGGCACCGGATCTTCCTTGGTGGCGACGGCCTTCTCGATGATGCGGACGGCGGCGCTGCCCACCACGACGCCGTCGGCGAACGCGCCGATGGCGCGGGCGTCGGTGGCGTTCGTGATGCCGAAGCCGACCACGATGGGGTGACGGTCGCCGCTGGCGGCGCGGAGCTCGGCGACGTGGCGGCGCGGGCCCTCCAGATCGTTCAGCTTCACGCCGGTGATTCCGGTCATCGATACGTAGTAGATGAAGCCCTGCGCGACCTGGCCCGCCAGCGCCGCGCGCGCGGTCGTCGAGGTGGGCGCCAAGAGCGGGATGAACCCGACCTGATTCTGAGACAGCGCCGCCAGCAGCTCGGGGGCCTCGTCGGGGGGCCAGTCCACGCACAGCAGCGCGTCGGCCCCGGCCTCGTGCGCCCGGCGCGCGAAGACCTCGGGGCCGGTGACCACGATGGGGTTGGCGTAACCGAACAGCACCAGGCCGACGTCGCGGTTCTCGGCGCGCACGGCGCTGCAGAGCGCCAGCGCGCGCGTCAGGCCGCCGCCCGCTGCCAGCGCCCGCTGCATGGCGGCCTGGATGGCCAGCCCATCTGCGGAGGGATCGCTCCACGGCATGCCGATCTCGATGATGTCGGCGCCGGCCGCCGCCGCCGCGAGGATCAGCCGACGGCTGGTCTCGAAGTCGGGATCGACGGCGGTCAGATAGACGACCAGCGCCTTGCGGTTCTCGGCCCGGCAGCGCGCGAAAACCTGCGCGAGGCGGCTCACAGCTCCACCCCCAGCGCCTTCGCGATGGTTCCCATGTCCTTGTCGCCCCGCCCCGAGACGTTCACGATGATGACGGAGCCCTCCGGCAGCGACGCCACGACTCTGTGCAGCCCGGCGATGGCGTGCGAGCTCTCGAGCGCCGGGAGAATGCCCTCGGTCCGGGCCAGCAGCTTGAAGCCTTCCAGGGCGTCGCGGTCGGTCACCGCGAAGTACTGCGCGCGGCCGCTGTCTTTCAGGGCGCTGTGCTCGGGGCCGACCCCCGGGTAGTCGAGCCCGGCCGAGATCGAGTGCGCGGGGAGGATCTGCCCCTCGTCGTCGCACAGCAGATACGAGCGCGCGCCGTGCAGCACGCCGACCCGCCCCAGGGTCAACGTGGCGGCGTGATGGGGGGTGTCGAGCCCCTCGCCCGCCGCCTCGACGCCGAACAGCTTGGTGTCGGCGTCGGGCAAGAATGCCTGGAACAGCCCCATGGCGTTCGAGCCGCCCCCCACGCACGCCACGCAGGCGTCGGGCAGTCGCTTCTCCACGGCCAGGATCTGCGCGCGCGCCTCGCGGCCGATCACGGCTTGCAGCTCGCGCACCAAGGTCGGGTACGGATGCGGCCCCGCCACCGAGCCGATCACGTAGTGCGTGGTGCGCACGTTCGTGACCCAGTCGCGCAGGGCTTCGTTCATGGCGTCCTTCAGGGTCGCCGTGCCGGCCTTCACCGAATGCACCTTGGCGCCCAGCAGCTTCATGCGGAACACGTTCAGCGACTGGCGCTCGACGTCGACGGCGCCCATGAAGATCTCGCAGGGGATGCCGAACAGCGCGCAGGCGGTGGCGGTGGCGACGCCGTGCTGGCCGGCGCCCGTCTCGGCGATGATGCGCGTCTTGCCCATCCGCTGGGCCAGCAGCAGCTGACCGATGCAGTTGTTGATCTTGTGCGCGCCCGTGTGGCACAGGTCCTCGCGCTTCAGGTAGACGCGCGCGCCCCGCCCCAGCTCGGCGGAAAGACGCCCCGCGAACCCGAGCGGCGTCGGCCGCCCCACGTAGTCGCGCAGCAAGCGGTCGAGCTCGGCCGAGAACTGCGGGTCGCGCTGCGCGTCCTGCCAGGCCTTGGTCAGCTCGTCCAGGGACGGCAACAGCGTTTCGGAGACATAGCGCCCGCCGAACTGGCCGAAGCGGCCCGCGGCTTTCGCTGTCGTGGGATCGGGCATGACTGACATGGGGGAGCGAACTATATCCGACGAGCTCACCGCGACAACGTCGACGCGGCCTCGTTCGCGGCGCGCAACGCCGCGGCGGCTTCCGTCGCGGCGCGAATGAAGGCCACGACCCGAGCGGGATCTTTCCGTCCAGGGGCGTGCTCGACGCCGCTCGCCACGTCGACGCCGGCGGGGCGCGTGGCCTGGATGGCCGCCGCGACGTTGTCGGGGGTCAGCCCGCCGGCCAGCAGGAACGGACGGCGCGCCCGTGCGTCGACGAGCGACCAGGGGGCCACCACCCCGCCCCCGCCGTAGCCGTCGACCAGGGCGTCGTAGAGGAACATGTCGGCGCCCCACCCGGCCGCCGTGGAAAAGCCCGCGTCGTCTCCCGCGCCCACCCGAACGGCGCGGATGAGCCGCTCCGGCGGGACGTGGGCGAACGCGCCCGCTTGCTCGTCGCCGTGCAACTGCGCCCGATCGAGCCCCAGCCGCTCGATGGTGGCCAGCACCTCGGCCGGGGCGGCGTTCACGAACACGCCCACCTTGAGGACCCCCGGCGCGATGGCGGCGAGCACGTCGGCCGCCGCCGCGTCATCGCCCACGAAGCGCTTCGAGCCCGCCCAGAAATTGACGCCGATGGCGGTCGCGCCGGCGGCGCTGGCGAGCCGCGCGTCCTCGGGCGTGGTGATGCCGCAGATCTTGATGAGGAACGACGCCGACACGGTCGTCCTAGGCTAGCAGCTCGGCCAGCTTCGCTCCCGGATCGTCGGCGCGCATCAACGCCTCGCCCACCAGCACCGCGTCGAGCCCGGCCTGCCCCATGCGCGCCACGTCGGCGGCGTCGCGGATCCCCGACTCGGCGACCACCACCGTGTCGCGCGGGATCCCCGGGCGCAGGCGCGCGGCCAGCTCTCGATCGAGCGTGAACGTGTGCAGGTCGCGGTGGTTGATGCCGATGATGCCGGCCCCCAGCGCGACGGCGCGCTCCACCTCGCCGGCGTCGTGGGTCTCCACCAGCGCCTCCACGCCCCAGCGCGAACAGGCGGCGAACAGCGCGCGCAACGTGGCGTCGTCGAGCGCCGCCACGATCAGCAGCACGGCGTCGGCGCCGGCGGCCCGCGCCTCGACGATCTGGTACTCGTCGACGATGAAGTCCTTGCGCAGGATGGGCGTGGCGATGGCGGCCTCGCGGGCGCGGCCCAGATCCGCCAGCGTCCCCCCGAAGAACGGCTCGTCGGTGAGCACGGACAGCGCCGCGGCCCCCGCCGACGCATAAGCCCGCACGATCTCGCCGGCGTCCGCTCCCTCCCGGATCCAGCCGAGCGAGGGCGAGCGGCGCTTGAACTCCGCGATGGCGGTGACCTGCCCGGGGCGGCGCAGGGCCGCGCGCAGGCTGCGCACCGGAGCGCGGTCGCCCGCCAGGCGCTCCAGCTCGGCGGAGGAGCGTTGTTGCTTGCGCTCGGGAAGCTCGGCGCGCGTGCGGGCGAGGATGTCGTCGAGGATCATGATGAAGAACGGGGCGCCAGCTTGCGCAGCTGCTCGAGGACGCGTCCAGCGCTGCCGTCGTCGAGGGTGGTGGCGGCGCGCCTGGCCCCGGCCGGGAGATCGGGGACGGCCCCGGCGACGTAAAGCGCCGCGCCGGCGGTCATGGCGGCGACGTTTCGCACCGGGCCGGCCGCGCCCGCCAGCGCCTCCTGGAGGACGCGTGCGTTGAACTGCGGATCGCCGCCGCGCAGCCCGGCGGGATCGGACGCGGGCAAACCGAAGTCGGCGGGGCTGACCTCGAACGTCTTCACGGCGCCGTCGCGCAGCTCGGCGACGAAGGTGGGACCGCTGGGCGCGATCTCGTCGAGCGAGCCGGTTCCGTGAACCACCCAGGCCCGCTCGGTCCCCAGCCGCTGGTGCGCCTCGGCCAGCGCCTGGCAACGGTCGCGCGCGAACACGCCGTTCACGGCGAAGCGCGCGCCGGCCGGGTTGGTCAGCGGTCCCAGCACGTTGAAGATCGTGCGGAAGCCGAGCTCGCGGCGCGGCCCCGCCACCGCCTTGGTGGCGGCGTGATAGAGCGGCGCGAACAGGAACGCCAGGTGGGCCTCGGCCAGACACAGCGCCGCCAGCGCAGGGGGCGGCGACGGATCGAGCCCCAGCGCCTCGAGGACATCGTGCGAGCCCGACTTCGACGACAGGGCGCGGTTACCGTGCTTGGCCACCGGAACGCCGCACGCCGCCACCATGAAGGCGGCCAGGGTCGACACGTTCACCGAGCCCGAGCCGTCGCCCCCCGTCCCGCAGGTGTCGACCGCCCCCGTCGTCGGCGCGCTGGCGGGTAGCTGCAACATGCGCGCGCGCATCGCCCGCGCCGCGCCCACCACCTCGTCGACCGTCTCCCCTTTCAGCCGCAGCGCCGTGAGCAGGCCGCCGATCTGGGCCGGCGTCGCCTGGCCGTCCATGATGTCTCCCATCACGGCCGCCATCTCGTCGGCGGTGAGACCTTGCCGCTCGCCCAGGCGCGCCAGCGCCTCCTTGATTCCGAACGCCGACGTCACGGTCGCCCCCCGCGGGTGAGGAAGTTCCGCAGCAGGTCCTTGCCCACGACGGTCAGGAACGACTCCGGGTGAAACTGCACCCCCTCGACGGCGAGCGTCTTGTGCCGCAGCCCCATGATCTCGCGCTCGGTGCCGCTGGCGGTCTCGGCGGTGATCTCCAGGCAGTCGGGCAGACTCGACCGCTCGACCACGAGCGAATGATAGCGGGTGGCCTCGAACGGGTTCGGCAGCCCGGCGAACACGCCCCGGTTGTCGTGCGACATCATCGAGGTCTTGCCGTGCATCACCTCGCGCGCGCGGATCACCTTGCCGCCGAAGGCCTGGCCGATCGACTGGTGACCGAGGCAGACCCCGAGGATGGGGATCTTGCCGGCGTAGGCGTGGATGGTCGCCAGGCTGATGCCCGCCTCGTTGGGCGTGCAGGGGCCGGGCGAGATCACGATGTGCGAGGGGGCGAGCCCGGCGATGTCCGCCACCGCGATCTCGTCGTTGCGGACGACGCGCACGTCCTGCCCCAGCTCGCCCAGATACTGCACCAGGTTGTAGGTGAACGAATCGTAGTTATCGATGACGAGCAGCATGTTCAGGTGTTCGATCCCGCGCGCGGCATTTCGCCCCGGCGCGCCATCTCGACCGCGGACAGCACGGCGCGCGCCTTGTTGACCGTCTCCTCGAATTCGTCGGCGGGGACGCTGCCGGCGACGACGCCCGCGCCCGCCTGCACGTAGATGGTGTCGCCCTTCGTCACCAGCGTGCGGATGGCGATCGCCAGATCCATGTTGCCGGTGTACGAGATGTAGCCGACGGCGCCGCCGTAGATGCCGCGCCGGGAGGGCTCGAGCTCCTCGATGATCTCCATCGAGCGCACCTTGGGGGCGCCGCTGAGCGTGCCTGCCGGGAAGGTGGCGCGCACCACGTCGGCGGCGCGCACGCCCGGGGCCGCCTTCCCCTTCACGTTCGAGACGATGTGCATCACGTGCGAGTAGCGCTCGATCTGCATCCGCTCGGTCAGCTGCACGGCGCCCGTGGCGGCGACCCGCCCCACGTCGTTGCGCCCCAGATCGATCAGCATGACGTGCTCGGCGCGCTCCTTGGGATCGTTGATGAGCTCGGTCTCCAGCGCCGCGTCCTCCTCGGGCGTGGCGCCGCGGCGCCGCGTGCCCGCCAGCGGTCGCAGCTCGATCTCGCCGCGATCGAAGCGCACCAGCACCTCGGGCGACGCCCCGGTGACGATCGCCTCGGGAAAGTCGAGGTGAAACATGTAGGGCGACGGGTTCGTCACGCGCAGAGCGCGGTAGACGTCGAAGGGGTCGACGCCCCCGCGCTCCACCTCGAACCGCTGCGAGTAGACGACCTGGAACGCGTCGCCGGCCAGGATGTACTCCTGGATGCGGCGCACGCCCGCCTCGTAGGTCTCGCGGGTCACCGTCGGCCTGGGCGGCGGCGGCGTGAGCCGCGCGGGGTTCAACGTGCGCAGCGGGGGCGTGGGGCGGGCCAGGCGCGCCAGCACGTCCTCGATGCGCGCGCAGGCGTCGTCGTAGGCGCGGCCGGCGTTGGCCGTCTCGCCGACGTCCGCCGCGGCGACCACCTTCACCGTGCCGCGCAGGTTGTCGAAGATGAGGACGGTGTCGGTGAGGGCCAGGCACACCTCGGGTAGCCCCAGCGTGTCGGGCTTGGTGGCGGGGAGCTTCTCGAAGGATCGCACGGCGTCGTAGCCGATCCAGCCCACGGCGCCGCCGAAGAAGCGCGGCAGCCCGGCCGGCACGGCGGGCGCCAGATCGGCGAGGTAGCTGTCGACGAAGGCGACGGGGTTCGGCGTCTTGACGCGCTCGGTGACCTCGAACTCGGCGGTGGCGCCGTTCGCGCGTGGGCGGAGGATCTCCACCTCGTTGCCGCGCGCCCGCAGCACGGCGCGGGGACGGATGCCGATGAAGCTGTAGGCGGCCCACTTCTCGCCACCGACCACGCTCTCCAGCAGGAACGAATAGGGACCGCGGCCCAGCTTCGCGTAGGCGGACACCGGCGTGTCGCCGTCGGCGACGATCTCCCGGTAAACGAAGGCCAGGCGGCCGTGGCGCGCCAGTTCGAGGAACCCGGCGCGATCGGGGAAGTAGCCACTCGCTGCGGACGACATCGGGACCGGCAAACTTATCATTTTTTACGCGCGCGGCGACTTTAGACGAGGGAGAAGCGGCGCAGCACCAGCAGGATACCGGCCCCCCACAGGCCGGCCGCGATGTCGTCGAGCACGATGCCCGCCCCGCCGGGGAGCCGGCGCTCGGCCAGGCGGGCCGGCCACGGCTTCGTCTGATCGAAGAGGCGAAACAGGATCACCCCCACCAGCAGGCCGCGCCAGCTCATGGGCGCCGCGATCCAGGTGACGAAGACGCCTGCCACCTCGTCGATGCAGATGATCTGCGGATCCTTGCCGCCCAGCCGCCGGGCCACCCGCCCCGAGGCCCAGATGCCGATCACGGTCAACGCCGCCGCGACGGCGGCGATGACGCCCGCGCCGTACGGGCGCAGCAGCAGGTACAAGGGAATGGCGCCCAGGGTTCCCGCCAGCCCGGGGGCCACCGGAACGTGGCCGCAGCCGAACCAGACCGCCAGGACGTGGGCGAGACGATCGAGGCCGCTGGCGGAACTGCGCGGCCCGGCGGGGGCTACCCCTTCCACCAACCCTCTTCGTTCATGCGATCGAACACCTCGGTGAGGATGGCGATCCCCGTCCTGGCGGTCGCCTCGTCGAGCGTCAGCGCGGGCTGCAGCCGGACGCTGGCGGCGTAGGTCATCGTCAGCAGCCCACGCCGCACGCACTCGCCGAAGAGCCGCTCCGTCACCGGACGCGACAGCGGCTGCTTGGTCTGCTTGTCCTTGACCAGCTCGATGCGCAGGAACAGCCCTGCCCCGTCGACGAAGCCGACGAACGGATAGCGATCGACGAAGCCACGCAGCTCGTTCAGCATCAGCTCGCCGACGAGCCGCGCGTTCTCGGTCAGCTGCTCCTCGTCGATGATGCGCAGCGATTCGGCGCCGGCGGCCGCGCCCAGTGGGTTGCCGCCGTAGCTCGATGACGAGCCCGAGGGGACGCTCCAGGGCTTGGCGCAGGCGATCTCGTCGGTGGTGAGCACGCCCGACAGCGGGAAGCCACCGCCGAACGCCTTGCCCAGGGTGACGATGTCGGGCTCGACGCCCGAGTGCTCGACGCCCCAGGTGCGCCCGGTGCGGCCCAGGCCGGTGATCATCTCATCGGCGATGAACAGCGCGTCCACCTCCTTGGCGATCGACTTGATGGCGGGCAGGAACTCGCGGGGCGGGATGACGTTGCCGGCCGTCCCCTGCATCGGCTCGATGATGAACGCGGCGATCTCGCCGGCGGTCGCCACCTTGGCGTGCTTGCGCGCCAGCTCGGCGCAGGCGAGCCCGCAGCTCGGATACTCCAGCTTCAGCGGGCAGCGGTAGCAGTCGGCGTAGGGAACCTGGTGCGAGCCCGGCACCATCGGGCCGAGCTTGTCCTTGAACGTCGAGCCCATCAACGAGAGCGCGCCCATGGTCTTGCCGTGAAAGCCGCCCCAGAAGCTGACGAACTCGTACTTGCCGGTGTGCGACTTGGCGAGGCGCAGCGCGCTCTCGACCGCCTCGGCGCCGCCCGAGTAGAGCTGCAGCCGATGCACACCTTTCGCGGGCGGCTTGGCGGCCAGTCGCTCGACCAGATTCACGCGCGCCGGTGAGGTGAACGAGCCGACCGAGACCTCGGCCACCTGTCGCGACACCTCGGCGACGAAGCGCGGATGCGAGTGCCCGAGCGCGTTGACGGCGATGCCGCCGATCAGGTCGACGAACTGGTTGCCGTCGACATCGGTGACGGCGCTGCCGCGCGCCGATTCGACGACGATGCCGGCCATGACGGCGTAGCCCTGCAGGCCAGGCGCCATGTACGCGTCCTCCCGCGCGCGCAGCTCGCGGCTCCTGGGCCCCGGAACGGCCGTGCGCAGCAGTGGCCGCTGATCCTTGGGTTGCGACGGATTGCGGGGCCCCGTCACTCGGCCGCTCGTCTCTCGCCGAAAACGAAAAAACGTTGCATGGGGTAGTTCCAGGCGTTGCTCACGACCAGCGCCGTAATAACACGAGACACCACATATTGAATGTGAAGAAGGTTTACAAACAGGTGCTCGCCCAGCGCGTTCAGGCCGAGGCTGGCCGCCGAGACGAGGGCGTAGCGTAGAAACTGGCGTTGCGGTGCGATGTCGCCGCGCCGGTAGGTCCAGTAGCGCCCGATGAGAAAATTTGTCACGGCGCCGCACGAGGCGCCGACGATGGTCGCGGGCACCGCCCGCACATGCAGCCACTCGACACAGCCCACCATGAAGCCGAAATCGACGATGGCCGCCACCAGCGCCGCCGCGTGATGGCGGAGCCACTGACGCAGGCGGGACCTCGGTGCTCTGTACAGGGCGTCGCGGTTCACGGGCCCTTGCAGCTCAGGGCGCCACCTGGGCCGGGAAAGCCCCGTCGGGGGCCACGACCTCGGCCCCCTTCTCTCGCATCGTGACCTCGGGACGAGCGTCGGCGGCGGGAGCGCGCTCGCGCCGCTGGATTGCCGTCATGATGGCGCGCACGCGGCGAATGACCGAGACGTTCGCGACGAGGGCCACGATCGCAATGGCGAACACCATGGGGGCCTGGCGCACCACGAGCGGTCGGGACGGCCCCGCCAGCAGCTCGGCCAGGGGGGTGAAGCCGGCGCCGAAGAACAGGTAGATGGCCCGCTCGGAGCGGCGCATGCTGCCGCGCGGGGCGGTGACCGCCAGCGCCTCCGCCTTCACGGTGGCGTAGCTGACCATGTAGCCGCCCAGCAAGGTGAAGGCCGCCAGCACGAAGATCGGGATCGAGGTCCGGTAATAGACCAGCAGGCCCGTCACGAAGAAGAACTCGGAGTAGCGGTCGACCACCGCGTCGAGCGCCTCGCCCGCGTCCGAGGAGACGCCCTGGCGCCGGGCCAGCAGACCGTCGATGATGTCGGCGAAGGCGGCCATGGTGGCGAGCACGCACGACAGGCCGAACCAGCCGAACGCCACGGCCACGCCGGCGCCCGCCGCCGGCAACAGCGAGAACGCCGTCACCCCGTTCGGCGTGGCGCCCAGCCGATCCAGCGACGCGACGAGCGGTCCGACCAGCCAGTATCCGAACTCCATGAACCGCTTGCCGACGAAGGCGCTGCCGCCATCCTTGTCGACGCGATCGTGGCGGGCCCGTCCGACCAGGGCCGCGCGGACGCCGTACAGCAGCAGCGTCACGACGAGGAGACTCACGATCCCCACGGAAAAATGGATGTCTTTCATCTGGTCGTCAGGCGGCGAACCCTACGATCGCGAACCCGGTCAGGCAACCCGATTGTGACCGGCGGGTAACGCCCCCATCGGCCGGCACGCCCGCCGGTTGGCCTGCCCGCCGATCGGCGTGAGATTGATGGCGCAGCCCGTCAGGCGCGCTTGCGCAGCTTGCGGAGCTCGGGGAGCGCTTCGGCCTCCTGGCGACCGCCGAGCGGCAGCTCGCGCGACGCGTCCTTGGCCGACGCGTACGCGGTCTGGATCAGCTCGACGCACAGGAAGGCCTCCTCGGCCTCCTTGCCCACCCACTCGCCGTCGGCGATGGCGCGCTCGAAGTCGTCGAACAGCGAGTTGAACCAGGTGACGTGGCTCGAGTCCATCCAGTCGGAGGGGACGTCCAGACGCTCGAACTTCCAGGCCATCTCCGGCGAATTGATGTTGTTGCCGCGGCCGCCCCGCGCCACCTCGATGTTGTCGTCCTCGACCCGAATGGCGCCGCGATCGCCGTGGATCGTGTAGATGACCTTGCGTACGCCGGCCTGCCAGCTGAGGTGCGCCGAGGCGACGCCGGTGGGGAAGCGCAGGCTGCAGCTCAGATCGTCCTCGGTGTCGAAGTTGCCCATGGTGGACATGCGCGCCGAGATCGCCGTCGGATACGAGCGCAACCACTCGAACGCCAGATAGAACGTGTGGCTGCCGTGGTCCATGGCGATGCCGCCGCCCGAGTGGCGCCGCTCCCGCCGCCAGTTGGGTCGCCATTCCGAGACGCCGCGGGCGTGGGTGTTGCGGAACGTCTGAAGCGTCACCAGATGAACGCGCCCGATCTCGCCGGCGTCGATGACGCGGCGGACGTTCTGGATCACCGGCGCGTGCTTGTAGTTGTGGCAGGGATAAATCACCCGCCCCGCGCGACGGGCCAGGTCGAGCATCTCACGCGCGTCAGCTATGCTGGTGGCGAGCGGCTTCTCGCACAGCACGTGCAGCCCGCGGCTCAACGCCTCGCGCGTGACGGCGGCGTGCTCGGCCGGCGGCGTGGCGATGTCGACGAAGTCGAGGTTGCCCGCCTCGGCGTCCAGCATGGCCACGTGGTCGGCGTACACCCGCACGCCCGGAAGATGCTCCACCGCCAGACGGCGGCGCGCCTCGGAGATGTCGGCGACGGCGACGATCCGGACATCGGAGGCATCGCTGACATCGCCGCTGTTCTGCCCGCGCCAGGTGCCCTGCATACGCTGCCGGTACGCGGCCCCGTGGCCCTTCTCCATGATGAAGCCGTATCCGATGAGCGCGCCGCGTAGGGGTGTCTTCATGCTTCCTTGAAAATGTTGTGCGAAATGTTCGTCTCGGGACGAGGTCCAAGGGACCGTTACCTACATCACACCCGGCCCGGCCGGGCACCCAATTAATTGGTCATCGGGGCTGCTAGGTCAAGCGCCTTCGATGTGCGTTGACTCGGCCGGGCCCCGCGACTAGCTTGCTGCCCCATGATCGGGGAGGTTTTGAAAGCGGCCGGCGCCGAATCTCAGGGGCATCGCCGCGCCGAACGCGGCACGCGGGCCTGGAATGCCGGGACGCGGTGGGGCCGCGTGCCGGCGCGAAAGTTCTCCGGGTCGGGCATCGGCTGACGTCGCCATCCGGTCCAAGGACGCAAGCAAAGTCACGCAAGCAAATTTACGCAGCGCGTACCCAGGGACGCGACGAAGGCAAGGACGGTAGACGGAAAATGCGACTCTCTCATGGTTTCTCGGCAAAGATTGGGCTCCGTTTCGGCCTGCGTGGGGCGTCGGCGCTGCTGACGTTCGCGCTGGCGCTGGGCGCAGCGGTGCCGGCCCGGGCCGAGGTGGTCGAGTTGCTCGACAAGACCAAGCTGAACGCCAAGATCATCCACTTCTACGACGGGGTCTTCACCATCGACGTGGCCGGGCAGACCCAGAAGATCCCGAAGGAGAAGATTCGCTCGATCGGGTTCTCGCTGCCGCCCGCCCGCCCCGAGTTCTCGACCCCCGAGAAGACGTTCGAGCGGTGGCGCAAGGCGCTGACCGAGGGGGCCATGGACAGGGTCATCGACTGCTACGCCCTCATGTACCAGGGGATGCTGGCCAGCCAGATGGGTCAGGCCAACGACGCCGTCAAGAAGATGCAGAAGGAGATCGAGGGGACGAAGTTCCAGATCAAGGGCTCGTCGACGAAGGGTGAGAGCGCGACCTTGAAGGTGGCCCGCCAGAAGGGCGACGACAACGACACCGGCGAAGTGGCATTCGTGCGCGAGAACGGCGAGTGGAAGATGCTGCCTCCTTCTCAGTGAGACCGCGTCGTAACCCGCTCCGCATGACCCGTCTTCCTCTGTTCCGGATCGCCTTCACCGTCGCGTTGCTCGCGCTCTGCGGGGGGCGTGCGCGCGCCGCCGGAGCGCTGACGCTCGATCCCTTCCGTCCGACGACCGGGTCGCCGCAACGCCTGGCGCTCGATCCCGTCCAACCGGCAGGCGACGCGAAGTCGGAAAACGTTGTCGTCCCCTCTCCTGCGTCGCACGCCCCGGCCGCCATCGCCTGTCAGGATGATGCCGAGTGTCCCGACGAGAACATCTGCGAGCAGGCTGTCTGCCAGCGCATCCAGCAGCGGGTCAACGTCCTCTATCTCTACTACCAGGAGGGAGCGTTCCGTGAGTTGCTGGGCCTCTACTGGGCGAAGCGCGGGCCCACCGGCTTCACCGTGCTGGCCCCGTTCTACTGGCACTTCTTCGCGCCCCGGTCCCGCTCGCGCGTGGTGGCGCCGTTCTACTGGCACTTCGAGGACGACGTCGCGCAACGGACCTCGACGGTGATCGTGCCGGGCCTGCCCATCTCCTGGAGCCGCGAGCCGGGCGCGCGGTCGTTCGGGATCTGGCCGCTGTTCTACAGGTCGACGAAGTTCGGATGGGCGGCGCCCCTGCTCGGGTCGTTCGACGTCGCCGATCCCGATCATGGCCAATCGTTCGGCGCGCTGGGCTTTCTCTACTGGTGGAGCCACGCCCCGAAGAGCCGCACCGATCTGCTGTTCCCGGTCTTCTATTACAAGCGCTCGCCCGAGTCGGCCTTCGGCTTCGCGTTGCCGCTCAACTTCTACTGGCGCACCGACGTCGAGTCCCACACCCTCGCCATCCCGCTGTTTCTCGGCCACGCCTGGAAGAACGGCTCCAGCGTCTACTCCTGGCTCGGCTACCGGACCCGTCAGGGGCGCAACAGCAACGGCTCGTTGCTCTGGTTGTACTGGGGCGGCCGCACCGGCGAGTCGGACGACGCCTACGACGTGTTGTTCCCGCTGCTGTGGAGCTTCCGCTCGCCCAAGAGCGCCACCACCATCGTGGCGCCGCTCGTGTTCAGCTTCCGTCGCGACGACGGCTGGCTCAACACCGTCCTCCCTTTGTGGTGGACCGGCGGCAACAGCACGAAGGGCTGGCGCTTCCAGACCTTGCTCCCCTTCTTCTACTGGGCCGAGGGGGATCACGGGGCGAAGTTCTCCTGGCTGACCCCGCTCGGCGGCTACGGGCGCGACCGTGACGCACAGTCGAGGACGCTGTTCTTGCTTCCGGCGCCGCTGCTGTATCGGCGCGATCCGACCACCGCCATCGACCTCGTCACACCGCTGTACCTGCGCTACACCGATCGCCCCACGGACAGCACCACGCACCTGATCTCGCTGCTGCTGTACCGCAACAGCGCGCCGGCGGGAACGTCGACGGTGCTGTTCCCGATCTTCTGGCGATTTCACGACGTGGCCAGCGGTCGCGCCACCACGGCGGTGTTGCCCTTCTTCTTCCACCGCGAGGCGCCACGCGATCGTCTGACGGCGGGCGGCATCTTCCCGCTGTGGGGCTACCATCGCTCGTTCGCGGACGGCGGGTGGAGCGCCGGGCTGTTCCCGCTGGCGTTCTTCGGGCACCGCCCGAGCGGCGGCCACGCCGTGGTGTTTCCCCTGTTCTGGCATCTCTCCGACGCCAAGGGGAGCACGACCGTGCTGGCGCCGCTGTTCTTCTCCAGCCATGACAGGCACGGTTACGACGCGGGCGTGCTGCCGCTGCTGACGTTCTTCGGCCGTCGCGACGCGACGTCGTACCAGGTTCAGTTCCCGCTGTTCTGGCGGTTCGCCAACGCCGAGACGGGGACCAGCACCGCGGTCACGCCGCTCGGCTTCTACGGAAGCTCGCCCGAGGGGTGGCGCCTGGGCGTGGGGCCGCTGCTCCCCATCATCTGGGCGGCGGGCGGTGGGCCGCGCGGGCACTTCGTGCTGTTCCCCATCGTCTGGCATTTCCGGGACGACCAGGCCGACAAGACCACCACCGTGGTGGCGAACTACCTGCACCGTCGCCATGGCGACGAGACGACCGACGCGCTGTTCCCGCTGTTTTACTACCGACGGGGCGCCAAGCCGGGGGGCAGCGACGAGACGAGCTTCACGCTGTTTCCGCTCGTCCACTACCGGCGGGATGCCACCACCCGGGTGCTGGTGACGCCGCTCGGCGCCTCGCTGGCGGGGCCCGAGCGTCAGGGGGGCTTCGTCGGGCCGTATTTCTGGTACCACGGCAAGACCTTCACCGCCCGCGGGGTGCCGGGCCTGTACGCCGACGTCACGCGCGCCGACACGCAGGAGCGCACGCGACAGTGGGGCCCGCTGTTCGCCATGGACGCTCCCGGACGGAGCGCGCGGATTCTGGTTCCGCTGTTCGGGCGCTACCAGGACGCCCAGGAGACCGACACCTACGTCTTCCCGACCTTCTTTCGGCAGCGCAAGGCCGACGGATACGAGGTGGACGCCTTCCTGCCGCTGTACTGGCGGTCGAAGTGGCAGGACCGGACCACCACCGTGGTCGGTCCGTTCTACGATCGAGACGGGGGCGGCGTTCACGACACGGGGCTGGCGCCGTTCTATTTCTGGGCGAAGAACGGCGACCGCACGATGCTGGTGATCCCGCCGCTGCTCACCATCCACCGCCACGACTTCCGCGCCGGCACGTCGGTGACCTGGGCGGGGCTGTTCTTCAAGAGCCATTCGGAGAAGCAGGACACCACGGTGCTGTTCCCGCTCTTCTGGTCCGGGCGCGACGGCGACCGCACGCACCAGATGCTGTTCCCGCTGTACTGGCACTTCCAGGACGGTGCCGCCAGCCGGTCGACCCTGGCGGTGCTGCTGTACTGGTCCACGCGCGGCACCACGCGGTTGCGGGCGTTGTTGCCGATCGCCTGGTACACGCGCGACGACGTGCAGCACACGGGCAGCGAGGCGCTCCTGCCGCTGTTCTACGCGGCGCACGGACCGCAACGCTTCACGCTGTTCACCTTGCTGGCGGGGTGGAGCCGGTCCGTCGACACGCGCCGCTTTTACGTCGGGCCGCTGTACGTCAGCGACACGGTCGAGAGCAGCACGCGGCTGCTGTTCCCGCTCTACGTCAGCCACCTGAACCGCAAGACCGAGACGCGCACCCGCTTCATCCTCCCGCTGCTGTACTTCTCGCGGGGGAGTCCCGAGAAGGGCATCTCCACGGTGGCGGGGCTGTTCTGGCGGCGGCGCGACATCAGCTCGGCGACGACCCTGTTCTTTCCGCTGTTCATCGACGTTCACGACTTCCGGCAGAGCCGCACCACGGTGGTGTTGCCGCTGTTCGTTCGCCACGCCAACGAGGTCACGGGCGAGAGCCTGTGGCTGACGCCGCTCTACTACCGGCATGTCACCGCGGAGGACACGACGAACGTGGTGTTCCCGCTGTTCTGGGACTTCAAGCACAACGCCCGTCGCACCACGGTGCTGTTTCCGTTCTTCGCCCACTGGACGCGCGCGACATACGCGGGGACGTACGTGTTCCCGAACATCTACTACCGCAAGGGGATCACCGCCGGCGAGGCGGACGGGACCTGGCGGCTGTTCATCCCGCCCCTGTTCGACGCGGCGGTGGTGCGGCCGGGCGACTTTCGCTGGGAGATCCTGGGCGGGCTGTTCGGCAAGGAACGGATCGGCCGGAATCACTACCTGAAGCTGTTCTTCTTCACGTTCGAGACGCAGAAGGCGTCGGCCGTGCAGACGTCGTGGTACGGCCAGCCGACTCGTCCCTCTCGCGTTCGCCCGGCGCGCGGACTGGCCACGAACGGCTGGTAGCCGTCACTGGTTGCCGTCATGGATTGGCGGCGGCGGTGGCCCCCCCCGTCGCGGAGGGCGTTCCGTGCGCGCTGGCGGCGCGTGGAAAGCTGAGCACCCAGTACCAGCTGCTTCCAGGACCATGTTCCTTGCGCGGCTGCGCCGCGGTGGCGTTTCGGAGCGAAACCGCGATCTCGACGTCGGGGCCACGTTCCCTGAGGGTCACGCCGGTCACCGGAGAATCGAAGAAGCGGGTGTCGAGGGGGCGACGGTCGTTGTTCCGCAGGATGCGGCAGCGCTTGAGCAGGTACGTCGCCCCGGAAGTCCCGACGCCGACGCCAGCGCGGGGCTCGAGCTCGACCTCGGTCGAGGTCTGGAGCACCACCTCGCCCCCTCCCCCCTTCGTTCGAAACGCCGTGCCCAGCAGGTGCGCGCTCCCCGTGGCTCTGGGCGCCGCTGGGGTCCGCCCCCGCGCTGGCGGGCTCGCGTGAACCGCCGTGGACTTCTTCGGCTCGGCCAGCGCTCCTGCCGGCAGCGCGAGCGATCCGAGCACGACCATGGCGCAAAAAACACGCACACTGTGATCGTACCACTTCTGCCCTTTTTCGTGCGTTCCGAGCCCGGGATGGTCAGACCGAGGTGGCCGGCGGATCGGATGTGAGAACGGGATCGCGTGGCTCGCCGGTCAGCGCGGCGCGCACGTCACCGACGAGAAAGATCGAGCCGGCCACCACGACCAGACCGTCCGCTCCGACGGCTTCGCGCGCCGTCGCCAGCCCGCGAAGCGGCTCGTCGGCGACGTCCGTGCGGGGCCCGGGCCCGGCCGGCATGGCGGCGGCCAGCTCACTCGGGCCCAGCGCGCGCGGGCTGGCCGAGCGCGTGAAAATGACCAGATCGAAGCGGGGCGCCAGGATCGCCAGCATCGCCTTCACCGCCTTCCCCGCGACGACGGAGACGACGAGGGCCCGGCGCCCGCGCGGCAATCGATCGAGCGTATTGGCCAGGGTGACCGCGCTCTCGGCGTTGTGAGCGCAATCGATCAGGACGTGATCCCCCAGCCACTCCAGGCGGCCCGGCCAGACGACGTCGCGCAGGCCGGCTTGCACCATAGACGGCGCCAGCGCTCGCCCGAGGTGGGTCGTGGCGGTCCGCGCCAGCGCCACCGCGAGGGCCGCATTCGTGTGCTGGTGCGCGCCCGGCAGCGCGGTGGGAAACGGCGCCTCCGGGAAGTCGGTCGCCAGCCGGAGCACCGGTGCCCCCACGGCCGCGGCCACCTCGGCGATCGCCTGGTCGGCTTGACGCGCCACCGGAGCGAGAAAAAGCGGAATGTCCGGCTTGGCGATCCCTGCCTTCTCGCGCGCGATGGCCGCCAGGCTCGAGCCGAGGATCTCCGCGTGATCGAAGCCGATGCTGGTGATGGCCGTGGCGACCGGGTGGCAGGTGGTGGCGGCGTCGAGGCGCCCCCCCAGCCCCGTCTCCAGCACCATCAGCTCGACGCCGGCCTCCGCGTAGGCGGCAAACGCCAGCACCGTGCCGATCTCGTAGTAGGTCAGCGGGATCGCGGTGGCGACGATGGCGTCGTACAGCTCGGCCAGATGATCACCGTCGATCTCTCGCCCCTGGATGCGGATGCGCTCGGTGAAACGCGACAGGTGCGGCGACGTGAACAGCCCCGTGTGGACACCCGCCGCGCGCAGGATGGCGTCGGTCATCGCCGCCACCGAGCCCTTGCCGTTCGTCCCCGCGATCTGCACGGCGGCCACCCGCCGCTCGGGGTTGCCCAGCCGGTCCAGCGCGCTCCGCGTCCGTTCCAGCCCCAGCGCCACACCGAGCGTGCGCGTGCGGTCGAGCCGCGCGAGAAAATCGGCGTAGCGCGCTCCGGCCATCGTCGTGCGGGTCGCTCAGGAAGCGCGTGGGCCGAGCAGTCGCAGCAGCCGGGCCAGGGTCGGCTTCAGCTCGTGCCGGGTCACGATCTTGTCGAGGAAGCCGTGCTCCATGAGGAACTCGGCCCGCTGGAACCCCGGGGGGAGCCGCTGGCGAATGGTGTTCTGGATGACGCGCGCACCGGCGAACCCGATCAGCGCCTTCGGCTCGGCGATGATGACGTCCCCCAGCATGGCGAAGCTGGCGGCCACGCCGCCGGTGGTCGGATGCAGCAGCACCGAGATGTACGGGACGCCCGCGTCACGCAGCCGCCCCAGCGCCGCCGAGGTCTTCGCCATCTGCATCAGCGACAGGACGCCCTCCTGCATCCGGGCGCCGCCAGACGCCGAGAACACCACCGCCGGCTCGCGGTTCTCCAGGGCCCGTTCGTACAGGCGGGTGAGCTTTTCGCCAACCACCGAGCCCATGGACCCGCCCATGAACTCGAACGCGAAGAACCCGGCCTGGATCTGGTGGCCGCCGATCTTGCCGCCGCCGGCCCGAAAGGCGTCGCCGGCGCCGGCGGTCTTGCGGGCGGCCCGCAGCCGCTCGATGTAGCGCTTGGTGTCCTTGAAGCCGAGCGGGTCGATGCTCTCGATCTTGGTGTCGGTCTCGACGAACGTCCCCTCGTCGATCACCAGCTCGATGCGCCGGGCCGTGGGCATCAGGAAGTGATGCCCGCAGCGGCTGCAGACATATTGGTTCTGCTCGATCTCCGCCGTCAGCAGGGCCGCGCGGCAGGTCGGGCACTTCGTGAAGACGCCGACCGGGACGCTGCGCTTCTCCGCCGCACCCGTGTCGTCGTCGCGTTCTCGTTTGTACCAGGCCATCCGAGCGCGGGAGAATAGCACGCGATTTCGACACGTCGCCGGGGCCCCGGAGCCGCGCCCGATGGTACACTCCGCGCCTGTGAATTTCGGTGCCTGGCACGAATTGACCGACGCGTCCCACACCGCCCCCGACGAGCCGGGGGTGCTGCAGGCGCGGGCCGAAACCCTGCGCGCTTATCCGCGCGGGAAGAGCGCCATGGTCTATTACGGCGGCAGCGATGACACGGAGAGTTTGCGTGGCTACGTGAGCGGCCGGGGCGTGCTGGGCCTGGAAGGCGCGGCGACGGCGGGGGCGCGCTTCGTGCGCTTCGGCGTGACCCGCCATCCGCAGCTCGAGCTGGCGCGGCTGCTGGGGCGGTTCCTGGCCCGCTTCGGCGCCGCGCCGCTCGCGAACGACAGCGAGACGAGCAAAGGGAACGGGAAAGGCGAAGGGAAAGGCGAAGGGAAAGGCGAAGGGAAAGGGATGACCGGCGATGTCTGACCGCAGTGATGAATCTGGCAAGGCCCCCGCGGCGGGGCTCACGTATCGCGACGCGGGGGTCGACATCGACGCGGGCGACGAGCTGGTCGAGCGCATCAAGGGGCACGTCCGCCGCACCATGCGCCCTGAGGTCCTGACCGATCTGGGGGGCTTCGCCGGGATGTGCGCGCTCCCCACCGGCTATCGCGAGCCGCTGCTGGTCTCGTGCACCGATGGCGTGGGGACGAAGCTCAAGCTGGCGTTCCTCACGGGCAGGCACGACACGGTGGGAGTCGATCTGGTGGCCATGAACGTCAACGATCTGGTCGTCTCGGGCGCCGAGCCGCTGTTCTTTCTCGACTACTTCGCGTCGGGGAAGCTGGAGGTCGGCGTCGCCGAGCGGGTGATCGCCGGCATCGCCGACGGCTGCCAGCAGGCTGGCTGCGCGCTGCTGGGCGGGGAGACCGCCGAGATGCCCGGGTTCTACGCGGTGGGTGAGTACGATCTGGCCGGGTTCTGCGTGGGCGTCGTCGAGAAGAGCCGCCGGGTCGACGGACGTCAGCTCGAGCCTGGCGACAAGCTGCTGGCGCTCGCCTCGTCGGGGTTCCATTCGAACGGCTATTCGCTGGTCCGGCGCGTCTTCATCGACGAGCTGAAGGCGGATCTGACCCGCCCGCTGAAGGAGCTCGATGACGGGCTCGACCGGCCGCTCGGCGAGGTGCTGCTGGCCCCCACGCGCATCTACGTGCGCTCCCTGCGCAAGCTGGCCGCGGCCGACCTCATGCGTGGCGCCGCCCACATCACGGGGGGGGGGCTGGTCGACAACCCGACGCGCATGCTGCCGCCGGGGGCGAAGCTGAAGCTGCAGATTCGCCTGGGGAGCTGGACCATCCCGCCGGTGATGCAGCTCCTGGCGCGGGCCGGTCGGGTCGCGCCCGAGGAGATGCGGCGGACGTTCAACCTGGGGGTCGGCATGATCGTCGCCGTCCCCGCCGCCCGCGCGGACGATGCCCGTCACCTGCTCGAGGCGGAGGGGGAGCGCGTGACCGAGATCGGCGTGGTCGCGGCCGCCGACGCGCCTGACGGGCCAGTCGAATTCATCGGCCAGATGTGATGGACGGCGCGGCCGCGACGACCTTTCAGGCCGCCACGGGCCCCGCGCCGTCGCGGATCGCCGTCCTCGCCTCGGGGAGCGGAACGAACCTGCAGGCGCTGATCGACGCGAACGCGCGCGGTCAGCTCGGTCCGGGCCGGCTGGTGGTCGTGGGCAGCAACGTCGCCGGTTGCGGCGCCCTGGCCCGCGCCGCCGCCGCTTCGCTGGAGACGTTCGTGCTCGCCCACCGCGGCTACCCGACCCGCGAGGCGTTCGATCAGGCCCTGGTGACGGCGTTGCGCGGACACGGCGTCGAGCTGGTGGTGCTGGCGGGGTTCATGCGCATCCTCACCGCCGAGCTGCTGGGGGCGTTCCCGGGGCGCGTCGTCAACATTCACCCCTCGCTGCTGCCGGCGTTTCCCGGCGTGAACAGCCAGGCGCAGGCGTTTCACTACGGCGTCAAGGTGACCGGATGCACGGTGCACTTCGTCGAGCTGGGGGTCGACAGCGGGCCCATCATCGCCCAGGCCGCCGTGCCGGTGCGGGACGATGACGACGCCGAGCGCTTGCGCCAGCGCATCCTCGTCGAGGAGCACGCGCTGTTGCCCGCCGTGGTGCGCGCGCTGTGCGAGGGGCGCGTCGCGATGACGGGGCGGAAGGTCACGGTCCGTCCCCTGCCCGCGTCCTCCTGACCACGGGCCCCAGGTCTGTCATGGACACCAACTACTACGACGTCATCGTGTGCGGCGCGGAGCTGGCCGGCGTCGTCACGGCGGCGTTGCTGGGGCGGCGAGGCATGCGGGTGCTGCTGCTCGGCCACGATCTGCAGCGGCCCAGCTTCGAGGCCGGCGGGTTCACGCTGTCGCGCGGACCGGCGCTGCTCCCCTCTCCCGACACGCCCGCGGTGAGCCGCGTGCTGAAGGAGCTGGGGCTCGTGCAGGTGATGCGCCGCCGCGCCCAACCGATGACGGGCGGCTTCCAGGTGGCGCTGCCCCGTCACCGCTTCGACGTGACGCCCGACGAGGCGGCCTTCCGGCGCGAGATGGAGCGGGAGTGGCCGAAGGACCGTTCGCAGATCGAGGAGGCGATCGCGGGGCTGCACAAGATCAGCGCCCCCGTCGACCCCTTGCTGGCGACGGAGATGACCATCCCCGCCGACGGCTTCTGGGAGCGTCGGGAGATGAGCCGGTTCGAGTCGCAGCTCCCCAAGCCGGGCGTCGATCCGCTGGCGGCGCTGGAGGCGCGTCATCCCTTTCGCGCCGCCGTGGCGGCGCCCGCCGTGCTGGGCGCCGGGTTCGGGCCGGGCGACATCGGGGCGGTGACCTTGGCGCGGGCTTTTCTCGAAGCGCGGCGGGGGCACTTCCGCCTCGACGGCGCCGAGGCCGGGCTGTGGGGCCTGTTCCTCGAGAAGATCGAGACGTTCTCGGGCGAGCGGCGCGAGAAGGTGCTGCCGGTCGAGATCGTTCAGCAGCGCGGCAAGGCCATCGGCCTGCGGGTCCGCCCCCGGGACGAGACGATCGGCTGCGGCACCCTGGTGTGGGCGGGCCCGGCCGCCAGCGCCCTCCCCTTGCTGGGCGAGACGCCCACCCGCCGTGCGCGCGACGCCGCGCAGGCGCTGCGCCCCGTTTGCTACCGCTACACCCTCTCGTTGCTGGTGCGCGCGGCGGCGCTGCCCGAGGGGATGGGGTCACGCGTGTTCATGATCGCCGATCCCAAGCGCGCCCCGCTGGAGGAGAACACGCTCGCCGTGACAGTCGGACAGGTGAATCCGCGCGAGCCCGACCACCTGCCGGTCTGGGTGGAGACGCTGGTGCCCGCCGCCGCGATGGAGGCGGGGCCTGGGCACCTGGCGGCGCTGCGCGGGCGCGTGCGCGAGCAACTGGGGCGGTTGATGCCGTTCTTCGATCGACACCTGGTCGTGCTGGCGTCGCCCCACGACGGACTGCCTCCGGAGCTCCCCGGCGCGACCGGCAAGCTGAACCCGATTGCGCCCCAGCCGATGGCGGCCGTCTACAGCGCGGAGCACGTGCGCTCGTTCGATCCGGTCGGCATCGGGCACACCGCGCTCGGGATCAAGAACCTCTACGTGGTGGGCCGAGAGAACCTCCCCGGGCTCGGCATCGAGGGGGAGTTCGTCTCCGCGTGGGGGCTGGCGCGCCTGCTGTCCACGTCGCGTCCGCGGCGCGACGTCCTGCGCCGCCCCATCCTCGTCGGCGAGGGGTGATTCGCCCTCAGACGCGACGACAGTAAGCGGCGATGAGCTGCTGGTGCTCCGGGCGAACGGCGATGAACCGCACCCCGGTGCGCCGAAAGCGCCCGGCCTTGGAGTCGGAGACGATCTCGCCGCGCGCCTCGATCTCCTCGCTCGACCCGGGCAGCGCGAAACGGAGCGCCACCTCGGTGCGTGGCTCGTGGGACAGCCCAGGCGCGTGCTTGATGGTGATGCCGCCGATGGCGATGTCCTCGGCCTGGCACAGATGAATGCGGGTGCCGTCCGCTTCGGAGACGCCGAACGTCGCCGAGGTCCGGTTGGAGATCCGACGATCCGACTCGCTCTCCGCCTCTTTCGCCACCCCATCCGACGCCCGTCGCTGCTCGCGCTCAGCCTTCATACGTCGATGTTAGTGGCCGGGACGAACGTGGCAAGAAAATTGCCGCCGAATCTGGGCGCCGCTAGGGGCTCAGCGGCTTGGCTTCTTCGATCAGAAAGTTCGGTATGCCGTCGTCGATGACGAACAGCAACCGGCACGCCTGACAGGCG
>DASYCK010000109.1:0-33309 GCA_036500205.1 Polyangia bacterium
GTTCGCGCCGAGCCGCTATTGGAAGGACGGCATGGTGCGGGTGTCGGGGCGCGAGTACAACGGCCTCGTCGAGTCGCGCTGCTTCTCTGGCGGCGCGCTCGCCTGCGTGTCGTGCCACTCGATGCACGACAGCGATCCCAACTGGCAGCTCACGCGTGGCAAGGGTGGCGACGGCGCCTGCACGCAGTGTCACGCCACCATCGGCAAGAACGTCGCCGCGCACACGCACCACGCGCCCGGCTCGACGGGATCGACGTGTTACAACTGCCACATGCCGGAGACGACCTGGGGCCTTTTGCGCGCGATGCGCAGCCACCAGATCACCATTCCGCGCGTGCAGGACGACATCGACGCCGGGCGGCCGAATGCGTGCAACCTCTGCCATCTCGATCGCACGCTCGCCTGGACGGCCGACGCGCTCGCGCGCTTGTGGGGCATGCCAGCGCCGACGCTCGACGCCGACGAGCGCGGCACCGCTGCCGGCGCGCTCTACATCGCGCGCGGCGAGGCGGGCGTGCGCGCCATCGCCGCCTACGCGGCGGCCGGCCACGCCGCGATGGCGCCGTTCCTCGTCGAGCTCCTCGACGACGACTACTCCGCCATCCGCTACACGGCAATCCGCTCGCTGCGCACCATTCCCGGCTTCGCCGATCTGGCGTACGACTACGTCGGCAGCGACGAGTCGCGCTGGGAGGCGCAGCGCCAGGCGCGCGCACGGCTGGCGCGGCAGCCGGATGACGCAATCCAGATTCCGTATTCACGCGGCGAGTTCGAGCGGCTGGCGGCACGGCGCGACGAAACCGATCAGATGTTCCTGGCCGAATGAGCGGGCCCGCGCATCCCCAGCCGGCCGACCAGCCGGCCGACCAGCCGGCCGACAATGATCGCCGCGCTCAGCTCCTGCATCTGCGCGTCGGCGCCGCGGCGCTTTTCGGTTTCGCCGCGCTCGGCGTGGTGCTCGAGTCGCTGCACGCGTTCAAGGCGTCGTGGTACCTCGGCGTCGCCGGCGAGACGCGCCGCTTCCTCTTCACGCTGGCGCACGCGCACGGCATCGGGCTCGGCCTCGTCAACCTCGGGCTGGCGGCGGCGCTGCCTCTCCTGCCCGGGCGCCTGCCGGCGGCGGCGTCGGCGTGCCTGGTCGCGGGCACGCTCCTTATCCCCGCCGGCTTCTTCGCTGGCGGGCTCTACGCGCGCGGCGGCGACCCCGGGCTCGGCGCGCTCCTGGTGCCGCCGGGGGCGCTCTTGGTGTTGATCGCGCTCGGCCTGGTGCTGCGCGCGGCGCTGGCGCGGGACGGGGGCTGACATGGCCTCGGGAACCTTGGCCGCCGTGCTGGCTACCGTGTTCGTCGGCCGGGATCTCAAGGGCTCAGGTCACTCTCACGTCCTGTCGCGTCTCCAACCTCGCTAAACTATTGAACCCCCTACCCTCACCTCCGCCTTGCAAAGGTGGACGTCGCGGGTTCAAGTCCCGTCTCCCGCTCGAGGAGATCCTCGTAGGTGGCGGGCTTCTTCGGCGGGAGCCCCATCACCTCAGCCTGCGCCAGGATTGGGTGACCTGGCAAACCTTCATGAAGTCGTCGGGTCCCGCTCAACGCGGGGGATTCGGCGGATTCGTCAACAGGTGGCGCTCGACCTCGCCGGTGAACGGACTGTCGGGGTACTTTCGCAGCATCTCTCGGGCCGCCTCGCGCGCCTCGTCGATCCGTCCCAGGTGCACGAGCGATTTTGTGAGATTCATCGCGAACTCGGGCGCGCGCGGGCTGTCGGGGAAGCGGGCGAGCGCTTCGCGCGCCAGCTGCACGGTCAGCGGCAGGTTCGACGGTCCGAGCTCGTCAATGCGGGCCAGCAGCGCGTCCTCGCCGAGCGCCGCGGCGGCGGCGGGCCGGGGCGCCCGGCGCGGTAGCGGATCGGCGACCGCAGATGCGCGCGCGGGAAGTAACGGCGGCGCCGCGGCGTCGACGACCGGCGGGGCGGGGACGGGAGGCGTCACCTCCGGCTCCGGGGACGTCGCCTGCCCGCTCGCCGGCGCGTCGGGCAAGGATCGCGCTGCCCCCAGGGCTCGGACCACGAGGAACGCGGCCAGCGCCACCGAAAGCAGCGCGACGACGACCACAGGATATCGCTTCGTTGGCTGCGGCATGAATGGCGATCCGTGAAAAGATTCCTCTCGGCCCTTTCGGCGCGAGGGGAGCGAGCGCCCGAGCGCGCCCGACTATTTGAGGCTCGGCACCTCGTCTCGCGTGACCACGTGCGAGTCGGCGAAGACGCTCTGGATGTTCGCCTTGGTGTTGTGTGTCCCGTCGGACTGGTAGCCCGCCCAGATGTTGAACAGCAGCCACGGCGCCGTCGACGGAAACATCTTCGACGGGCTCGGAATCAGGCCGGTTTCGTGAAGCGGGATGGGAACGGCGCTGCCGATGACCCCCTTCGCGCTGGTGTAAGTGGAGGTGAACGGGTCATTGGTGGCGTACGTGTCGGGGCCAGCGAGGTCGATGAAGGTCTTGCCGGGATAGAACGCCGAGCTGGGGGAGCCGCTGTACGGCATGAGCCAGATGATGTTCTTCAGCCCCTTCGTCTGCGTGAGGTAGTTGAAGCTGTACTTCCACAGGTTCACGAAGCTCGCTCCGTTGGTGGTCATCGCCCACCAGAACCAACCGTTCGATTGCGTCTCGTGGAAGAGGGCCAACATCACGGGAACGTTGGCGTCGGCCATCGCCTTGATCTGAACCGCGACGTAATCGAGCTTGGCGTTCAACGACGTGTTCTCGGGCGTTCCGGCCGTGATCACATTGGTGAAGAAGGCGGCGCTCGGGTTTCCGTTCGTGGGCTCCGCGCAGTTGCTCCCCATATAACAATCGTCGTTGCAGGTGAGCCCCGCCGCCGGCATCCCCATGTGGTAGCGGATCATCGGAATGCCGCCGGCGTTCCAGTAGGCGATCGCGCGCTGGGTCGTGCCGGTGGGGCTCGAGCACGATCCGCCGTCGCGGTACAGGAAGTCGCCGCCGAGGACTGCCGGCGGCTTCATGTTGTTGGTCGTGTACCACGTGATGTCGTTCGCCGGGTTGCTCCAGCTCGTCTCCTGCTGCCCGGCCAGGACGTGGTTGCCGTACTGACTGTAGAGGTAGCAAAGCAAATTCTTCGCCTGCGCCGTCGCGCTGGGACTGACAGGCGCGGCAGCGCAAGAGCTGGTGCTGCCGCCCGCGCCCGAACCGCCGACTGCGCCCGCGCCCCCCAAACCAAGTCCGCCCGATCCCGTCACGATCGATCCACCCGAGCCCGTCGCGCCGCCGCTGCCCGAGCCGCTCCGGCCTCCACCCCCGCCCCTTCCGCCGGGGCCCGCGCCTCCCGAGGCGGTCGCGCCACCGCTGCCCGAGCCGCCCGAGCCGACGCCGCCCGTGCCAGACGCGCCTCCGCTGCCTCCTGTTCCGCCGCTCGCGGCACCCCCGGTGCCCGAGCCACCCGAGCCGCTGCCGCCGCTGCCGACGTGGCCGCCGGTGCCCGAGCCACCTGAGCCGGCGCCGCCCGAGCCCACCTCTCCGCCACTACCGGTGCTCCCGTTGCCGCCGCCATCACCCGAGCAGGCGGGCACGATGAGCAGCAAAGATCCGGCGACAGACAGGAAGACCGAACGACAATTCATATCAACACCACCTTGGCTCGTTGGGGGACATCTCGGGCAGTTCCAGATAGGGCGAGGGAGCGGAGAAACCTTCACGCGATCTTCCGAAGGAGCCGGTCACCAACCCAAGAGCGTTCGCAGTCGCGCGGCCAGCGTCTCGCGGGCCGCTTTCGCCCAGTCCAGCTGCACGCGAGGAGACGGGGGACGGAGACGGGACGGGAGCCGAAGTCGCGACGTCCCTCGACAGAGAGGCGGCTTCGTGACTTCAATGGTTTTAATGACTTGCGCCAGTCCCGTCGGCGGTGAATCGCGTCAGCGCCGGGCCCGAAGGGCCAAGGCGGTGAAGCGACCGGCCGGGTACCGCCGTAGATAGCGGCGACCCAACTCGGCCGCGTCGGCGTCGCGATGGGCCACCGCGGCCTCGATGGAGAGAGCCAGCGCCTCTTCGGCCAACGTGCCATCCGGATGCTGTTCGAGGTACCGCGTGAGCAAGCCGCGGGCTCGTACCGGGTCCCCTTCCGAGCGGAGGGCACGCATCCCCTCGAGGACCACCTGCGGATCTTCCTCCGCCTCCGCTTGTGCAGGCGGCGGCTGTACCGGCCCCCGAGGCGCGCTCGGGCGCGCGCGCGCCGGACTGCCCCCTTCGCGACGAGCAAACGAGACCAGCGGCGCCGACCGCGTCGGCTCGCTCGCGCGAGGCAACGAGGCCACCGGCGCTACCGGCGTCGGCTCGCTCGCGCGAGGCAACGAGGCCACCGGCGTCGGCTCGCTCGCGCGAGGCCCAGGCCCAGGTCCGGGCAAGGACGCGATCTTCGAGGGCGCGAGACCGACGGGTCCCCGGCCCTGGGTGGACTCGGTGCTCCGGATGCTCACCGCCGGCACGAGCCGCTCATGGCTGCGTTCGATCCGGCCGCGCCACGGGCCGATGGCCGCAGTAGCAAACGCACCGCATGCGATCACAGCGCTCGCCACGATCACTGACCGGAGCACCAAGGGCGCGCGACCGCCGATGGGGCGCCCCAAGCTCAGCAGGACGCGCTGCTTGCGTCCCGGCGGCGATTTGTACGGACCTGTCTGGCGCAAGAGATCCGCGAGCCACCCATCGAGACCGGGATGATCGGTCAACCGCTCTGGATCGTCACCACGCCTCATCACACCACGCTCCCCCCCTCGTTCGCCTTGCCGCTTGCCCGAAGCTGGGCCTGGCGGAACTTCGTCGCCGCCGCGAGAAAGTCTTTGCGGGCATGATACAGACGCGTCCAGACAGTGTTGATCGACACGCTCTGGATCCGCGCTATCTCCTCACCGCTGAGCTCGTCCAGCTCGAAGAGCATGAACGTGGCCCGTCGCTCCTCGCTGATCTTGCCGAGGATGGCGAACAGAATACGTTGGTTGTCCTTCATCTCGACCGCGGCGGCCGGACCGGCGCCCCCGTGTTGCAGCGCATCCAGATCCGCGACCCTTCGGCTGGTGAAGATGTGCTTGACCCAGGCCCGCCGGCGGAAGTCGCGTACTTGCCGCCGTGCGATCCGGTAGAGCCAGCCCGCCGGATTGACGCCGTCGAAGGCGTGAAGCCTACGACGCACGACCAGGAATACCTCCTGCGCGATGTCGTCGCGATCGGCGTCGGCGCCACCCAGCGCGCGGATCCAGCGTCCCACGTCCTCGAACCACGCGTCGTAGAAGGTACGGAAGTCCTGAAGGAAGCCGGAGGCGCGGAGAATCGCATGTCCGTCGCTCTTAGGGCGGCGAGTCGGCAGAATCTTCATTGTTCGCGTCGATTCTATGCGACTGAGTGACCGCCGTCTCCGCGAAGGCTGGCCCTTCGGATATGGTGGCGCGATGCATGGAGGGTCTCGCCGAGCGCGCTTGAGCGCGGCCATGCTCCTCTGCCTCGCCGCGGCGTCAGCCCGCGCCAACGCAATGGAAGTTGCCTCCCCCGCGCCCGCGCCCGTCCCCGCCCCGTCGCCAGCAATCGGCGGCCCGAGCGCTTGTCCCCGGCCCGATGCCGTCTGGGCAGACGTGATCACGCTCATCCCCCGCGAGCGTCTGAATGCCCGTCTCGGGGCCATCGGGGGAGGCCAAGCGCCGGTGGCGGAGCTCGTCGACCTCGGGCTCTCCTACCGGATCCTCGCGGCGGGCCAGATGCGGGAGTACCGCGATGAACGTCGCGACTGCGCCTCTCGGGCGCGCGTCGCGGCAGTATTTGTAGCCCTCTCGATCGATCCGGCCGAAACCTCGCCGGTCTCCCCTCCCTCGGCCCGGCCCGCACCGCCCGTGGCCGTCGCGGGGAACGCGCCGCTTTCAGTCGCTCGCATCGATCTGGGCGTGACGGTCCAGGGCGGGTTCGGAACCAACGATCGCGTCACGGATGTGGGCGGGGAGCTGCGCTGTTCCGGTGGACGCCGCTGGTTCGGCCCGGCCGGGGGAATCACGGTGATGCTCCCGGTCGACACCACGGTCGGAGGACTGCGGCTCCGGCAGTGGCGCCTCCCCGTCGACGTCGGCCTGCGTGTGCGCGTGCCGGGGACGAGGCTCGAGCGCTATCTCGAGGTCGGTTTGTCGGCCGCGCTCCTGTCCGAGCGAGCGCTCGCTCTCGTCGACTCGAGGTCCCGGACGGCCCTCGAGGTCGGGCTGCGGGTCGGCATGGGCATTCATGCGGCGAATGCTCGGTTCGCGCCCTTCGCCTCGCTCTCGGCTGAATTGGTCCCCCATCCCCCCTCGGTCTTCGCGCTGCCAGTCGGCACCGCGGGTCATACCCCCTCTGTCTGGATCGGAGCCACCGCCGGCCTTTCACTGAGCTTCCTGTGAGCCTCAGGGAGCGAGACGGCCGCCGGGGCCGACGCGCGATCGACTGATGGCGCAGTCATCAACGTAGATCGTGGCCATCTGGGGCGTGAGATCCTCGCCGACGCTGCACACGTCCCATTCGACCCACGGCGTCGGGCTGGTGGGCATACCGCTCCGGTCGAGCACCTGCCGGCCATCGAGCCAGAAGGTCAGACGACCCGTGGCGTCGTCGGCGGGGCGATAGAACGCTTCCAGCTGGAACCAGGACTCGACCGGGACGATGGGGCCATCGATGTCGAGGGGAATATCGGCCATCGTCTTGTGATCGTAGAGCTCCAGAGTCATCTCGCCCGATGGCAAGGTCGCCAGGTCCATGTCGTAGAGCTCGGCGGCGACATTGGGATCGTCGGCACTGCTACGCGTGCGGAACTTGAAGATCACCCAGAACGTTCCGACCGAAACGCTGCGGGGAAGATAGTACCAGGCACTGTAATAGGCCTCCGCGGGCAGGCCGCTCGCCCGTGACAACACGGCGTTCTCTTGGGTCCCATCGCTGCCAGTCGTAATCGACAGCACGGCCGCCCGAGCACCATCGTGAGCCTGGCCGTCCGAGAGCGAGAGGGTGTTCGGCGGCGTCGGAAACGCCTGCGCATTTCCGCCCGCGACACCCGTCCATTCGCTGAAGTCCCCGATCTCGAAGCGCGACGTCCACACCAGATCCGAGCCGACATCCAGCGGACCACAACCGCTGGCCAACGCGCCGAGAATCGCGAAGGTCGTTCCGGCCGCAAACGCCCGCATCCGGAGAACCTTACCCAAGAACTCGGCCCGACCTCGCTGGCGTTCAGTATCTGCCAGCGACGTAGCCGAAGTAGCACGAGCTCAGCGTCTTCAGCGGGATCGGTTGGTTCGTCCTCGGCACGCTGTAAAGGCCGTCCCACGAGTACACCTCGAACGGGTAGACCATGTTGGCGTCCGAGAAGGTGTTGACCGTGATGCTTTGGTCGAGCCCGATCCAGTGATTGGACGTGTTGACCACTGGACGAAAGTAGCACGCCGTGCACGCCGCGGTTACAGCCCAAGATCGGCCATGAGCCATGCGTGGCGAACCGGCTCGTCCGTGGTGGGGAAGCTTCGCGGGCTCGCGTCCCGTCTGCCGCGCTGCAAGGCCGGGTAAAAACCTGGCCTTTCTCTTTTTTGAGGTTGTGGGAATGTCCGCAGGTTGCCCGACCCCTCGGGCTTCCTCACCCGGATGCTTCACCACGCGAGCTCCGCACGGCACGTCGATGCGTGAAGGTTTTTCCGTCTTCTCGCCCTTGGGTTGCGTCTACCTTGTGTTCCCCACTCCCGGAGGTCCGATCGCATGATGTCCCTCGACGCACGAAGGTGCCTGCTCACGTTCGCCCTGGCGGGTCTCCTGGCGTGTAGCAGCGGAGCGTCCACCGGCGAGCCCGGAACGGGTGGCGCGACCACCACCGGCGGGGTGAGCGGCACGGGCGGCGGGTCGGCGACAGGTGGTAACAGGGGGACGGGAGGGACGACCGCGAGCGGGAGCAGCGGCGGCGCGACCGCCACCGGCGGCGGAACCGGCACAGGCGGCGGATCCGCCAGCGGCGGTACGTCCGGACAGGACGGCACGAGCAGCTCGGGCGGATCCACCGGAACCGGCGGAGCGACGGGCTCAGGTGGAGCTTCCGCCACGGGTGGAGCCCAGGGCTCGGGCGGCATGACGTCGACCGGCGGGAGGGGCGGCGGGGTCGCAGGTGGCGCCGGTGGCCATGGAGCGGGGACCGGGGGAAGCGTGGGATCCGGCGGAACCATGGGCGGTGGCGCGGGAAATGGCGGTGCGAAGGGATCGGGTGGGATGGGAGGGGGAAGCGCGGGCTCGCCCGCCGTGCGCATCGTCGGGAGAACCGCCCCCGGACAGACCAGCGGCTCGACCGACTACGCTTGGCCCGGCGTGAACCTACAGGCGCGTTTCACAGGGACGGCGGTGTCCATGATTGTCAACGACGCGACGGCCAACAACCGCGTCACGGTCGTGGTCGACGGCGGTACCGCGAAGATCATCGCGCTGGCGTCCGGGCAGTCGACCGTCGCCTTGGCCTCGGGGCTGACCAGCGGGACGCACGACATCCTGATCTGGCGAAACACCGAAGCGTCGCCCGGCGGCACGACGACCTTCACCGGTCTGACTGCCTTCGGGACGGGCGGGGGCCTTCTGGCGCCCGACCCCGCTCCGGACAGGCGCATCGAGGTGGTGGGCGACTCGCTTTCGGTGGGCGCGGGCGTCCATGGCGACGCCACCTGCACCGGCGGCATCGACGCGTACACCGATAACTACCTCGCCTATGGCTCCATCGCGGCCCGGGCGGTGTCCGCGGATGTGGTGACCATCGCCTATTCGGGTATCGGGGTCTATCGCAACTACGGTGAGACGACGCCCACCGCGGCGTCCTTGACGATGCCGAAGCGGTATCCGTACGCCATCCCCGATACCGTTTCGTGGGACTTTTCGCTCTATCAACCCCAGGTGGTCGTCATCAATCTGGGAACGAACGATTTCGGCTCCAGCGATCCGGGCGCGCTCTTCGAATCGGCTTATGTCTCATTCGTCGAGACCATTCGAGGAAAGTACGCGGATGCCCGCCTCATCTTGATCGATATGTATGGTGGCATGCGGCTCACCCGGCTCGACAACATTCTGGCCACGTTGAAGGCCGGAGGCGAGACGAAGGCAGAGGTCCTCAGTCTCAATTCGGTGCAAAACAACCTGGGATGCAATCAGCATCCCGACGTGGCCGGCCAGCAAGCCATGGGAACGACGCTGGCCGCGCGACTGCGAACGCTTCTGGGTTGGTAGCGGCTGCGCGACGGGCCCATCGGCGCTTGCCCTTCGTCCGCATCCCCATCGGACGGGGGTCACCGAGAACGTACACGCGCGACGTTTTGGGCCTGCACTGGCAGCTCTCTTCGCGTGGGCGCTCGTGGGCTGTGGCGGACCGGCCGGCGGTGGCGATACCGGCCTCGACAGCGGCGCCGGGGTCGTCAACACGCCGTGCAGGTCCTACGGGGAAGGCAGCAACAGCTGCGGCGCGACCTGCGGCAGCTATCCGGCGCCGCTCGTGACGGGCGGTGACCCCCGGTGTGCGCCGTGCTTCCAACCGAACGCGTCGGGCACTTCACAAGGAGCGTGTTCGGTCGTGGGGCTCGTGTGCGGGTATCTCGACGAAGTGGTCGGCGGGCTTGGCGCCTCTTGCCGATGTGAAGCCTCCGGCTGGTCGTGCGGCCTCTGAGAGGCGTCCCGTCAGAGCGTCCCGGTGGTCACGCTCGTCGGTGACACGGTCGTCGGCCGCGCGGGCCTCTCTCAGACGAAAAGCCTTGGCCTGGACGGGCTGTGCGCGGAGAGTCCCGACGAGTTCTGCGCGCTCGCGGTGGCGCTCGGCTCCGACCTCGAGCACCTCGCTTCGTAGCGATGCGCGCGAGCTTGCATGATCGAGCGCTCACCGCTCATGGATACGCGCCTTTTTACACGACACTTCGAGCAGACGTTGCGCGAGCTGTCCCGCAGCCACGAGATCGCCGGCGGACCAGGCCGCGTGTGAGCGCCAGGATACAAGCGAGGCTCAGAAGCGAGAGATTGTCCGGGCCCTGGGAGGGCGCGACGTCGCAGCCGCCTCTCGTGTTGCCCGTCCCGGCGTCGAAGGAAGTCGCTCCATCTTTTGCGCCGCCATCGTAGCCAATCCCTGCGTCGGAGCCGACCGTCCCCCCCATACCGGGAGCCGCCGCTCCTCCGCCCCCGTTGGCGCCGGCTCCGCCGTTAGCGCCTCCGCGTCCGGCCACCCCACCCGTCACACCCCCGTGACCTTGGCCGCCCGAACCGGCGCCACCGGCGCCCGCGCTGGCGCCGCCGGAGCCGTAGCTCCCAGCGGAACCGGAAGTGCTTCCGCCAGCCCCCCCTCCCGACGTTGCTCGGCCGCCCGCTCCGTTCATTCCGCCGCTACCCGGTGCGCCGCCCGACCCCACCCTGCCGCCCGAGCCAGGTATCCCCCCGCCGCCCGTGGCGCCCGCCGCACCACCACGTCCGCCCGACGCGGTCCCGCCACCGGCGCCACCAGAGCCCACGGGCCTGCAGGTCGCGCTGGCGCCCCCCGCCCCCGGAACCGTGATGACGCACGAGCCGGCAGCGGTGTTGCCTGATTGGTCTCCTGCCTCGAAGTGAATGGTGTACACGCGACTCTTTCCGTTCGAATTGGTCATTGCGCGCAGATTGACCGTGCTGTTGCTGACGATCTGGATGTCATCGCTCGTCTGAACGCACTGGCAGTCCTGGTCGGAAGTGACGCACGTGATGGTCCCGACGGCATCCGCGTTCAGACCGCCTTCGCATTGGTCCTGGACCTGTACGCCGCAGGTGTCGAGCGCCACCACGCGCATCGTTCCATCGGCCGGCGTGAGCACGTCGTTCTCGGGACTCAGCGGATTGATGGTGATCACGGGCGGCTTGGTGTCGACGACGGTCACCGGGGTCGTGCAGGTCGACGTCAGCCCGTTGACGCTGGCGGCATTGTAGCGAGGGCTGTTGCTTCCAAGAGCCATGCAGTTCGAATCAGGGGCGACGGTGACGACCTGACACAGATCGGTTGCGGTCGCGGCAGCCGTATAGGGCGTACATATTCCGTTCGAAGACGGCTGGCACTCCAGGGTCGCGGGTGGCGGACAGACCAGCGACGGTGCCGCGGAGCAGTCACCGACCGCCACGCTTGCCCCGCAGGTGGCGGTCGCGGTTCCCTGACTGACCGTCAACGTGAGGCGATTCGATCCCAGCGCGTACGGTCCGGCGGGCGTCTGGGTCACCGTGACCGGCTGGTCATTGGACGCGTTGTATGATCCATTATCGATACTGACCGGCCCGCCACCGACGCATTGCTGTGCTGGCGACGTGCACAACACCTGGTCCTTGCATTTTGGCTGCAGGCCAATGCAGCGGGTGAGCGTCAGATCGTCGTACGATCCGACGGTCGTCTCGTTGACCTCGAGCCGATGCACGTCGAGCCCCTCGATCGGCGCTGGGGACCCTGTAAAGCCCAGGGATGGAGGGAGCCATGCGGGGCCGACGCCTTCCTGGATGAAAACGTTGCGCAGGGTCGCCGGATCGAACATCACGACCGACTGGATCAGGCGCGATCCCCAGCTGGACGTTTCAAAACCATTCGCGTCGAAACCAGCGATACCGACCTGGCCAGGGGTGTACGAGGCCAAGCCCCGGCCGAAGATCGATGCGTAGCAGAGGGGAAAGTCGAGCGTGATCTCCAGCGGCACGCCCTGGGCGGGCTTGTCCTGGGGGGCGCCGCACCCCGAGGGCACCCCACCCTCGGGGGTGCAGATGAAGTTGTCCGGGGTCGGAGCGACGACGTAGTCCGAAAAGTCCGTGGCGCGGTCACCGATGAGGTAGCCACCGTGAAAGTGCACCCCCAGGTCCGCGTATTGTTCTCCCAGGACCGTGAGGCGAGGCAGCGGGACACCCGCCGCATCCGTTTCGAACCCGATCTTGATGGTGGCGCCGGGAGCCGGGAGGGACAGCGCGCTCATCCGCGTTGAAGCCAGCTCATCTCCAGGCGGCCCCTGGCACGAGAGAAAAATTACCGATACCAACAACCGTCTGCCCCATAGCCCCGTATTCATCTCCGTCCTCCTGGAATGAATCGACCGGCCCTGTCACACCGGAGCGGGACTTTATCACTTCCTCGACGGATCACCTGCGCGATTGGCGCGCAGCGCTCACGTAAGCCCCCCGCTACTTCCGACCACGACGGTCGCCGTCGTGAAGTCGATGGTCCCGCTGTTGTTCCGGCCTGGCCTTCCACGGACATCCGCGCTTCCTCGAGGTTGCCGAGCGTGAGGCCCATGCTGGCCCACGCGGCGAAGTGCTTGGAGATCGAGATGTGACCACACTGCCGGGGCCCCTGGCGAACGCTCCAGAACTGCACGAAGTCCTGGTTGGTACCGGTGATGTTGGGCTGGTTCTTCTGCATGTTGGTCATGACGTCGTATGTGCCTTCGTTTCACCACACGCAGGCACCCCGACACCAGGAGAGCCAGCATCACAGTTGCGGCACCGCGCGACCAGTTCCGCTGGCCTGAGCAGACACCACGGCCCCTGCGTCCCTGAGACATGTCACGAGAGCGCCCCTGTATGACGGCGGATGCTCTGGCACCAAGGCCCGTGCCTCAGACCGGCGCCCGCCCTACCCGCGCCAGTCGCTCCGGATCCACGAGATATTCCGCGTAGGTCATGCGCAGGTCGTGGGTGCGCTTGCCGTCGAACTCGATGACCCGGTCGGCCAGCGACTCCACGAATTGCACGTCGTGGCAGGAGAAGATCATCGAGGCCTCGCTCTTCAACAGCCCGTTGTTGAGCGCCGTGATCGATTCGAGATCGAGGTGGTTGGTGGGCTGATTCAGCAGCAGCGTGTTCGGGTCCTGCAGCATCAACCGGGAGAGCATGCAGCGCACCCGCTCGCCTCCCGAGAGGACCTCGACCTTCTTGTGAACCTCGTCGGAGGTGAAGAGCATGCGGCCCAGGAAGGAACGGATCGAGGTCTCGTCCCGCATGTCCGGCGCGTACTGGCGCAGCCACTCGAGGACGCTCTTGCTCTCGGCGAAGTAGGTGTTGTTGTCCTTGGGAAAGTAGCCGGCCTTGACCGAGCGCCCCCAGGTGACCGTGCCGGCGTCGGGCTGGGCTGCTCCTCCCAGGATATCCAGCAGCGCCGAGACCACCCGGTCGTCGCCGACGAGCGCGACGCGCTCGCCCCGGCCGATCGAGAAGTCCAGACCGTCGAACAGCACCTCGCCCCCGACCGTCTTGCGCAGACCCTGCACGGTGACGACCTCCTTGCCCAGGGCGCGCTCCGCCTTGAACTGGATGAAGGGGTACTTGCGGGATGACGGCCGGATGTCGTCCAGCGTGATCTTGTCGAGCAGCTTCTTTCGCGACGACGCCTGCCTGGACTTGGAGGCGTTGGCGCTGAACCGCGCGATGAACGTCTTCAGCTCCTCGATCTGCTCCGCCTTCTTCTTGTTCGAGGCCGAGCGCTGCCCGAGCGCCATCTGGCTGGTCTCGTACCAGAAGGTGTAGTTCCCGGAGTACAGCATCACCTTGCCGAAATCGATGTCGGCGATGTGCGAGCAGACCTTGTCGAGGAAGTGCCGGTCGTGGGAGACGACCACCACCGTGTTCGGGAAGTCGAGCAGGAACTCCTCCAGCCACAGGATCGAGTCGACGTCGAGGTGGTTCGTCGGCTCGTCCAGCAAGAGAATGTCGGGGTTGCCGAACAGCGCCTGCGCCATGAGCACGCGCACCTTCTCGTTGTCCGACAGCTCCTTCATGGGCGAAGCGTGCTTCGCCGCGGCGACCCCCAGCTCGCTGAGCAGCTTGGCCGCCTCGGCCTCGGCGTTCCACCCGTTCAGATCGGCGAACGCGGCCTCCAGCTCGCCGGCGCGCACCCCATCTGCCTCGCTGAAGTCGGGCTTCGCGTAGAGCGCGTCCTTCTCCACCATCAGCGCGTGCAACCGCTGGTGGCCCATGATGACCGTCGTCAGGGCGGGCACGTCGTTGAAGGCGAAGTGATCCTGAGAGAGCATGCTGAGCCGCTTGTTCGGCTCGATGGTCACCGTGCCCGAGGTCGACTCGATCTTGCCCGCCAGGCACTTGAGAAACGTCGACTTTCCCGCCCCGTTGGCGCCGATGAGGCCGTAACAATTTCCGGGCGTGAACTTGACGTCCACCTCTTCGAAAAGGCTCTGGCTGCCGAACGCGACGGAGAGGTTCTGGGTGGTGATCATGCTGAGCCGGGGGTGTTACGCCAGCGGCGCCCCGAGTACAAGGGAATTGCCCCCCTGCGCGATCCCTCACTCGTCGAATTCGTCGGCGTGCCCCTCGTCTTGTCGGCCACCGCGATGGCCGCGGGCGAGCCTGCCTCAGCGGTCGGTCAGTGCGGCCCGACCATCCCCGCGAGGACGACGTACTTGCTGGGCTTGTCGACGTCCCCGGACGATTCAGCCGTCAGGACCAGCTGGAAGGTCGGAAGAGGCGACAGGACATAGGCGAGACCTTTTCCGGTTTCGTCGACCGCCAGCTCGCCGAGATTCCGCACTCGGGCGCCGTTGTCCGAAACTGACCAAACGACGAAGGTCTTCAGGGCAGGATCGAACTCGTTCGGATGCGGTAGATGTTCAGCGCTGACGACCACTTTCGTCATACCATCGGATTCCTGAGACATCTTCAGCACTCCCGTCGCCTTGGGTGCGACGGTGGTCGGCTGCAAGTATGCCGTGGTGGCACAGCCACTCGCTGCCGTCACCGACAGGGCAGAAAACACGATGACCCGCCTGAGCCCCGCACTGGGCGCCGAACGCGACTTCATCGTTCAAACCTAAGACGCCATTGGTCGTAGGAAACCACTCCCCATCGAACGAGCCGCCCACGACCATGGAAATTTGCGTTCCAGCATCGAATGACGCGAGCTTGCGAAGGCGGACCGGGATACGCAGGTTGCTCGATCCATGAAGGCACCTCGTACAGCGTGGATGTTGGCCAAGGAGACGTTCACCGAATGGTCGAACGACAAGGCGCCCCGCCTGGGTGCGGCGCTCTCGTATTACACCATCTTCGCGCTGGCGCCGTTGCTGGTCGTGGCAATCGCCGTGGCTGGTTTGATCTTCGGCCGTGACGCCGCTCAGGGAAGACTGTTCGAACAGATTTCCGGCGTCGTGGGCCCGGAGTCCGCCCTTGCCATTCAGTCCATGGTCGCCAAGGCCGGATTGCATGGGGGCAGCATCTTGGCGACCGTCCTCGGGCTGGGGACCCTCGCGATCGGCGCCACCGGCGTGGTAATCGAGCTCCAGGACTCCCTCAACACGGTCTGGAAGGTTCTTCCGAAGCCGGGCCGGGGGATCAAAGGATTGATCCGCGATCGTCTCCTCTCGATCGCGGTGGTGCTGGGCTTCGGCTTCCTCCTCATCGTATCCCTCGTGGCGAGTGCGGGACTGGCCGCCGCGAGCAACGTCATGCACTCGTGGATTCCAGGCTGGGTGATCCTCGGTTACGTCTTGAACTACGGGCTTTCCCTCTGCGTCATAGGTGTCCTGCTGGCCATGATCTTCAAAGTCCTGCCGGACGTCGAGATGGCCTGGCGGGACGTCTGGATCGGGGCCTTCGTAACCTCCGTCCTGTTTCACCTGGGGAAGTTTTTGATAGGGCTCTATGTCGGTCGAGCCGGCGTAGGTTCCGCCTTTGGTGCGGCCGGATCGCTGGCGATCCTGCTAGTATGGATCTACTACACGACTCAGCTGATCTTGATGGGGGCAGAATTCACGCGGGTCTACGCCAATCATTTCGGGTCACACGTAAAGCCTTCGCCGAATGCCGTCGCCGCTCCCGAGACACCGATGGCGCGTCTTGCCGCCGAAAAAGAACTCAAGACAGTCCGCCCCGAACCCAGCTCATAGCCTGATGCCTCCTGCTCAAGATCCACGAATGGTAGTGGGGACGCGGTATGCGCCCGGCCGCCGTCTTTGGCATGCTGGGCATGCTGGGCATGCTGGGCATGCTGCGAAGACCGTCCATGTTCTCGGGGCGACCGTGCACGGTCCAGGTTGAACGTCCCCGTCTGGATCGGGCGCTGGTGGACGGCGCGCACTGGTGGTGCCGCGGCCGAGCGAGCCATCGTCGAGCCACCGCTGCGGGCGGAGCTCTTCAGCGTCGGCCAGCTCGAGGAGCACGCGCGGACGCTCGCGGAGCGGCACACCATCGGACCGCGGGGCGGCGGCCCCGATCGACTCCTCTCTCGCCTGGACTCGAACGCGGTGGCCCTACGCGAGGCAAACGCGCTGCTGGCCGAAGCCGTCAAGCGTGGCACGCGAATCACGCCAGCGGCGGAATGGCTCATCGACAATTACCACGTCATCGAGGAGCAGATCCGGACGGCCAAGCGACATCTGCCGCGCGGCTACAACCGAGAGCTCCCCAGGCTGACGAGCGCGGGGTCGGCGGGCACGCCGCGCATCTACGAGATCGTGCTCGAGCTCATCTCTCACTCCGAGGGGCGGGTCGATCTCGAAGGCCTGCGGGCGTTCGTGGCCGCCTATCAGGCCGTCACGCCGCTCCGGCTGGGCGAGCTGTGGGCCATCCCCATCATGCTCCGGCTGGCGTTGATCGAAGGGTTGCGGCGGGTGGTGGCGGCCGTGACCGCCGGCCGCAACGATCGTGAGCTGGCCAGTCACTGGGTCGACCGCATGCTGGAGACCGCCGCCCGCGAGCCGGCGAACGTGGTGCTGGTGCTCGCGGAGATGGTCAAGGCCGCGCCCCCCCTGACGAACTCCTTCGTGGCGGAGTTCTCCAGTCGTCTGCAGGGGAAGGGGCCCGCCCTGCTGTTCCCCATCTCGTGGCTGGAGCATCGCCTGTCCGAACAAGGGCAGACCGTCGAGGGGATCTTCCAGACGGTCAGCCAGAGCCAGGCCGAGCATCAGGTCGCCATCAGCAACAGCATCGGCAGCCTGCGGCTGCTGGGGGCCACGGACTGGCGAACGTTCGTCGAGGCGATGAGCGTGGTCGACAAGGCGCTGCGCGCCGATCCGGCCCGCGTCTACGCGACCATGGACTTCGCCACCCGGGATCACTACCGCCGCGCGGTGGAGCAGGTGGCGAAGCGCAGTGACGTCACCGAGGCCGAGGTCGCGGCGGCCGCGGTGCGGCTGGCCGGTGCCGCGAGCGGAGGCCGCGACGCCCACGTCGGCACGTTCCTGGTCGACGAGGGGCGAAAGCGACTCGAGCAGACGGTGGGCGCGCGTCGCCCCCTGGGTGTCCGCCTCGATCAGCTCGGAGGCTCGGCGCGCTTCGCGCTCTATGCGGCGACGATCGCGACGATGACGTTGTTTCTCACCGCGGTTCTCTCGCGCGCGCTCGGTGACATCGGCCTGCCCGGGGGGACGGTGGGGCTGCTCGTCGTGTCGCTGTTCGTCTGTGCCAGTCAGCTCTCCGTGACGATGGTTCACTGGGCGGCCACGCTGCTGGTACCGCCGCACGTGCTCCCACGGCTCGACTTCTCCACCGGCATCCCCGCCGGCCACAAGACGGTGGTGGCCGTACCCACGTTGTTGACCGACGAGGAGGAGATCGACGGGCTGCTCGAATCGTTGGAGGTGCGCTATCTGGCGAACCGTGACAACCACCTGGCCTTCGCTCTGCTCAGCGACTTTCGGGACGCCCCCGCGGAGACGATGGAGGACGACCAGCGGCTTCTCGACCGCGCCGTCGCCGGCATCGCGGCGCTGAACGCCAGATATGGTCAGACGTCTGGCGAGACCGCGCCCGCCGATGCCAGGTCCGCCCAGACAGGTCCGACCGCGTTCGACGGTGCGCCCTTCTATCTGTTTCATCGCCGCCGCCTCCTCAACCCGGGCGAAGGGGTGTGGATGGGGTGGGAGCGCAAGCGGGGCAAGCTGGAGAACTTCAACGCCACCCTGCGGGGCGCGAGCGGGCTCTTCCAGACGACGGTGGGCGATCTGCCCCGCCTCGCCGACGTCCAGTACGTGATCGTTCTCGACAGCGACACGCAGCTGCCGCGGGATGCCGCGCAGCAGCTGGTGGGAACGCTCGCCCACTGGTTGAACCGGCCTTTCTACGACACGCGCAAGCACAGGGTCACGCGCGGCTACGCGATCCTGCAGCCGCGGGTCGCCATCACCATGGACAGCTCCAGCCGCTCGCACTTCGCGCGCCTGTTCGCGGGCGAACCCGGGATCGATCCTTATACGCGCGCCGTCTCCGACGTCTATCAGGACCTGTTCGGCGAGGGGTCGTTCGTGGGCAAGGGCATCTACGACGTCGATGCCTTCCAGCAGTCACTCTCCGAGCGCCTTCCCGAGAATCGAATCCTCAGCCACGATCTGCTCGAGGGCGCGCACGCCCGCTCGGGGCTGGTCACCGACATCACCCTCTTCGAGGACTACCCCTCGACGTACGCCGCCGACGTGAGCCGGCGCTACCGCTGGATGCGTGGCGACTGGCAGATCACCCCCTGGTTGGGTCCGCGGGTCCCGGGATCCGGCGGGTCGCGGCTCCGGAATCCGCTCTCGCTCCTCTCGCGCTGGAAGATCCTGGACAATCTGCGCCGGGCGCTGGTGCCTCCCGCGACGCTGGCGTTGCTGCTGGCCACCTGGCTCTGTCCCGACCTCGCGCTGTTCGGCACGGCCGTGGTGACGGCGCTGCTGGCGCTGCCCTCCCTGCTGACGGCGGGGGGCGAGCTGGCGCGTCCGCCCAAGGATTTTCCCTACGGCCAGCATGCGGCGGAGGTGGCGCGGACCCTGGGGCGGCAGCTTCTCCACGCGCTCTTCGCGCTCGGCTCCCTCCCGTACGAGGCACAGGTCGCGGCCGCCGCCATGCTTCGCACCAGCGCCAGGGTGCTGTTCACCAGGCGGCGACTGCTCGAATGGCGAACCGCGCGTGACGCTCAACGCAGCCGTCGCGCCACCGTGCTGGGATCGTATGTCGAGATGTGGCCCGCGCCGACGGCGGCGATCCTGGTCGCCGCGTTCTTGCTGGAGCGTCGTCCGGACGCCCTGCCCTTCGCCGCTCCCGTGCTCGCGCTGTGGTTGGCCTCCCCGGGCCTGGCGTGGTGGCTGAGCCAGCCCGTTCCGCCGCCCCGCCCGCGGTTGGGCGACGACGACCTCGCCTTCCTGCGCCTGCTGGCGCGGCGGACCTGGCGGTTCTTCGAGACCTTCATCGCGGCCGAGGACAACCATCTGCCTCCGGACAATTTCCAGGAGGACCCGCCCCGCGGGATCGCGCACCGCACCTCGCCCACCAACATCGGGCTCGCGCTGACCGCCAACCTCGCCGCCTACGACTGCGGCTATCTCACGGCGTCGGAGGTGGTGGCGCGCACGGAGCTGACCTTGGCCACACTGGATCGCATGCAGCGTTTCCGTGGCCACTTCTATAACTGGTACGACACGAAGACCCTGGAGCCCTTGCGCCCCACCTACGTCTCGACGGTGGACAGCGGGAACCTGGCCGGGCATCTCCTCATCCTGGCGAGCGGGCTGAACGACCTCGCGCAGCAGCCGGTGTTCCGGAATGAGCTGCTCGATGGTCTCCTCGACACCCTGGCGGCGCTGGGCGCCGTCCTCGCGAAGGGGAGTGCCCTCGACGCCGCGCAGAGGGAGACCTTCGCGCGTCTGCGGACGGCGCTGGCGACCCCGCCCCGCTCGCTGCAAGCGGCGCGGGGGTTGCTCGAGTCGCTGAGGCGGGAGGGCGAGACGTTGCCGGCGCTGTTCGGGGGAGCGGCCACGCCAGCCATCGATCTCGACGTCGCCTTCTGGACCGGCGCCTTCAGCGCGCGCTGTCAGTCGGCGATCGAGGAGCTGAAGGCGCTGGCTCCCTGGACGGAAGGGGCGGAGCGCGCGCCGGATGAGGAAGACGCCCCCTGGCGCGAGCTGCTGTCTCGGCTCGATGGAATCCCCACGCTGGTGGGGCTGGCCCGGCTGGAGCAGGAACTGGCGCCGCAGTTCGAGGCGCTCGCCGCCCGCGCGTCGGGGCAGGCCGCGCCAGCGCAGCGCCTCGCCACGCTTCAAGAGATCGTGGCCGCCGCGTCTGCGCACGCGGCCACGCGCCTGTCGGCCCTGGCCGCGCTCGCCGCTCGCGCGACCGAGCTCGCCGACATCGACTACGAGTTCCTCTACGATCGAGAACGGCACCTGCTGGCCATCGGCTACAACGTCGCGGACCACCGCCTCGATGGCAGCTTCTACGACCTGCTGGCGTCGGAGGCGCGCCTGGCCAGCTTCGTCGCCATCGCGCAGGGAAAGCTTCCCCAGGAGCACTGGTTCAGCCTGGGCCGCCTCTTGACGTCGGCGGGGGGCCATCCGTCGCTGCTGTCGTGGAGCGGCTCGATGTTCGAGTACCTGATGCCGCTGCTGATCATGCCCACGTTCGAGGGAACCATCCTCGACGAGACCTACCGAGGCGTGGTCAGGCGTCAGGTCCAGTACGGCGCCGAGCGGCACATCCCCTGGGGCGTCTCCGAGTCGGGCTACAACAAGACCGACGCGCAGCTGAACTATCAGTACCAGGCCTTCGGTGTTCCCGGCCTGGGCTTCAAGCGCGGCCTGGTCAACGAGCTGGTGGTGGCGCCTTACGCCTGCGTGATGGCGTTGATGGTCGATCCGTCGGCCGCCATCGCGAACCTGCGACGCCTGGCCCGAGAGGGCTTCGAGGGGCGCTACGGCTTCTACGAGGCCATCGACTACACGGTGTCCCGTCTCCCCCCCGGCAAGGACAGCGTGACCGTGCGTTCGTTCATGGCGCATCACCAGGGCATGGCGTTCCTCTCCCTCGACTACCTGCTGAAGGATCGCCCCATGCAGCGGCGCTTCGAGATGGCGCCCGAATTCCAGGCCAATCTGCTGCTGCTGCAAGAGCGCGTTCCGCGCACCTCGACGATCCAGCCGCACCAGGCCGAGACGGCGGCGGCGGGTACTTCGCAGCCCGATGTGGAGAGCAAGCTTCGCATCTTCACCACGCCCGACACCGCGTCGCCCGAGGTGCACCTGCTGTCCAACGGGCGCTACCACGTGGCCGTCACCAACGCGGGCGGCGGATACAGCCGCTGGAGAGACCTCGCCATCACCCGCTGGCACGAGGACGCCACCCGGGACAGCTGGGGCAGCTTCTGTTACATCCGGGACGTCGCCAGCCAGGCCTTCTGGTCGATGGCCCACCAACCGACGCTGAAGCGCCCCACCAGCTACGAGGCGATCTTCTCGCAAGGTCGCGCCGAGTTCCGCCGCCGCGACGGCGATCTGGTCAGCTACGGCGAGATCAGCATCTCGCCCGAGGACGACGTCGAGCTGCGCCGCCTCAGCATCACGAACCGGGGCCGCACCCGGCGCACCGTCGAGCTGACCAGCTACGCCGAGGTGCTGCTCACCTCGGCGGCGGCCGACACCTCCCATCCCGCCTTCAGCAACCTGTTCGTGCAGACGGAGCTGGTGCGCCACCGCCAGGCGATCCTCTGCACCCGACGCCCCCGCTCACCGAACGAGCACCCGCCCTGGGCGATGCACCTCATGATGGTGCAAGGGACCGTGGTGGGCGAGCCGTCCTACGAGACGGCGCGGGCCGAGTTCGTGGGTCGCGCCAGCTCGCTGCTGGATCCCGCGGCGATGCACCGCGCCCGTCTGACCGACAGCGAGGGTTCCGTCCTCGATCCCATCATGGCCATCCGTCACGTCGTCGTGCTCGAGCCCGACGAGACCGCGCGCATCCATCTGGTGACGGGCGTGTCCGACTCGCGCGCGGCCACGCTGGCACTCGTCGACAAGTACAGTGATCGGCATTCGGGGGATCGGGTCTTCGACCTGTCGTGGACGCACAGTCAGGTGGTCCTGCATCAGGTCGCCATCACCGAGGCCGATTCCCAGCTGTACGAGCGCATGGCCGGACACATCCTGTACGCGAACCCCAACCTGCGCGCCGCCCGCAGCGTCATCGCCCGCAATCGCAGCGGGCAATCGGCCCTGTGGGCCTACGGAATCTCCGGCGATCTGCCCATCGTGTTGCTGCGCATCGCTGACCCGGCGAACGTCAACTTGGCCCGCCAGCTGGTGAGGGCGCATGCCTACTGGCGGCTCAAGGGGTTGGCCTCCGATCTCGTGATCTGGAACGAGGACACGTCGGGGTACCGGCAGGACCTGCAGGAGGAGATCCTGGGCGTCATCGGGACCTCGACGGAAGGCGGCCTCATCGATCGACCGGGGGGCATCTTCGTGCGGCGGGCCGATCAGCTCTCGGAGGAGGACAAGGTCTTGATGCAGACGGTGGCGCGCCTCATCGTCCTCGATTCGGACGGGCCGCTGCTGGAGCAGATGAATCGCCGGCAGCACGTCGAGTTGCCCGGGCTGCTGGTCACGACGGCGGCGAAGGTGCGCGCGGACGCCGCCACGCCGGGAACCGCCCAGGCGGCGCCGCGGGCAACCGCCGAACGCCCCGGGAACGAGCTCGAGGCCTTCAATGGCCTGGGCGGCTTCACCCGTGACGGTCGCGAGTACGTCATCACCACCAACCGGCTGCAGCGCACGCCCGCCCCGTGGGTGAACGTGCTGGCGAATCCCTGGTTCGGCAGCGTGGTCAGCGAGAGCGGCGGCGCCTATACCTGGTGCGAGAACGCGCATAGCTACCGGCTCACGCCCTGGAACAACGATCCCGTCCAGGACACGAGCGGCGAGGCCTTCTATCTTCGCGATGACGAGGACGGTCGGGTCTGGTCCCCTACCCCGCTGCCGGCGGGGGGCGCGGCGCCGTACACCACGCGGCATGGGTTCGGCTACAGCGCCTTCGAATGTTCCGAGGAGGGGATCTCGAGCGAGCTTCGCGTGTTCGTCGCCATCGATGCGCCGCTGAAGTTCGCCGTCCTGAAGCTCGCCAACCGGTCTGGCCGCGCGCGCCGGCTTTCCGCCACGGCCTTCTATGAGCTGGTCCTCGGCGCCGAGCGCTCGGCCCAGGCACCCTACGTGGTGACGGAGGTCGAGCCAGCCAGCGGCGCGCTGCTGGCCCGCAATGCCTACAACACCGAGTTCGCCCAGCGGGTCGCTTTCCTGGACTGCAGCGAAGCGGTCCGTTCCGTGAGCGGCGATCGCCTGGAATTCCTGGGCCGCAACGGGACCATGGCCGCGCCGGCCTGCCTGAAGCGAACCCGCCTTTCTGGCCGGACGGGGGCGGGCCTCGACCCATGCCTGGCCATGCAGGTCCCGATCGAGCTGGCGGAGGGACAGACGCGCGAGCTCGTCTTCACCTTCGGTTCGGGCCGCGACGCGACCGACACCCGCACCCTGTTGCGGCGGTTCCGTGGCACGGGCGCCGCCCGCGCGGCGCTGGGGGAGGTCCAGGCCTACTGGACGCGCACCTTGGGGACCGTCAGCGTGGAGACGCCCGACCCGGCGCTCAACTTCCTGGCCAACGGGTGGTTGTTGTACCAGGTGCTGGCGTCGCGCATCTGGGGACGGAGCGGGTTCTATCAATCGGGGGGAGCGTTCGGATTCCGTGATCAGCTGCAGGACGCGATGGCGCTGGTGCACGCCGAGCCGGCCTTGCTGCGTGAACAGCTGCTGCGCTCGGCGTCGAGGCAGTTCCCGGAGGGAGACGTCCAGCACTGGTGGCACCCGCCGGCTGGTCGCGGTGTACGGACGCGCATCTCGGACGATTACCTCTGGCTCCCCTACGCCGTGTGCCGCTATGTGGACGCGCTGGGCGATTCCGGGGTGCTCGGCGAGAACGTGCAGTTCATCGAGGGCCGCATGGTCAAGCCCGAGGAGGAGAGCTACTACGACCTTCCCACCCGCTCGGATCAGTCCGCGACCCTGTACGAGCACTGCGTCCGCGCCATCAAGAACGGCCTTCGCTTCGGGACGCATGGCTTGCCCTTGATGGGCAGCGGGGACTGGAACGACGGCATGAACCTGGTGGGGGACGGCGGAAAGGGCGAGAGCGTCTGGCTGGCGTTCTTCTTGTACGACGTCCTGCAACGTTTCACGTCGATCGCCCGAATGCGTGGCGATGAGGCCTTCGCCAGCCAGTGCGGCAGCGAGGCGCAGCGGCTCCGCCAGAACATCGAGCTGCACGCCTGGGACGGCGCCTGGTACCGGCGCGCCTACTTCGACGAGGGGGAGCCGCTGGGATCGGCGTCGAACCCGGAGTGCCAGATCGATTCCCTGCCCCAGAGCTGGTCCGTGCTGACGGGCGCGGGCGATCCGGCGCGCGCCCGCCAGGCCATGAACGAGCTGGATCGCCGCCTGGTACGGAGGGATCTCGGGTTGATTCAGCTCTTCGATCCCCCCTTTGACGTGTCCGAGCTGAAGCCTGGCTACGTGAAGGGGTATCTGCCTGGCGTCCGCGAGAACGGCGGCCAATACACGCACGCGGCGGTGTGGGCGGTGATGGCCTTCGCGGCGGCCGGGGACGCGACCCGCGCCTGGGAGCTGTTCGGCCTGATCAATCCCATTCACCACGGTGACCGCCCCGAGGCCATCGCCCGTTACAAGGTCGAACCGTACGTGCTGGCGGCGGACGTCTACACCAACCCGCAGCACCAGGGGCGCGGCGGCTGGACCTGGTACACGGGCTCGGCCGGATGGATGTACCGCCTCATCGTGGAGTCGCTGCTTGGCGTGCGGAGGGAGGCCGACCGACTGTTCATCGAGCCGGTGATGCCCGCCGCCTGGAGCGGGTTCGTGGTCCACTACCGCTTCCACCAGAGCGTCTATCACCTCCGGATCCACAAGAAGGGGACCGGTTCGGGCAAGCTGGCCGTCAGTCGTCTCCTGCGCGATGGAAATCAGCAGGCCCAGAGGGTCATCGCTCTCGACAACGACGGCAAGGAGCACCAGATAGACATCGAGCTCAGCGATACCGATCCCCCCCTCCCCTAGCGGCGCCCGCACCAACAGAGAGGAAAAGACCGAGATGGGCCCTCCGAACGGCAAGCGGATCCTCATAGTCGACGACAACCCCGAGCTGGCTCAGTCCCTGAAGGACCTGCTGGAGCTGGACGGATATCAAGCGGCGACGGCCACCGAACCGGTGGCTGCCCTGGACCTCGCCCGAACCATGGCGCCAGAGGTCTGCATCCTCGACATCGAGTTGCCGATCATGGACGGTTACGAGCTGGCGAGACGCCTGCGCGAGTCACCAGCGACCGAACATGCGATGTTGATCGCGTTGACGGGGTATGGCCGGGACCACGATCCCGGGCGCAGCCGCGAGGCAGGATTCGACCACCACCTGGTCAAACCGGTGGACGTAGCCCTGCTGAGTCGGATCGTGGAAGGGTCCACCTCGAGCGAACGATGAAAGACCAGGGACAGGTGATGGTGTTCGACGTCGATGGAACCCTCGTCGACAGCAACGACGCCCACGCGCTGGCCTGGGTGGAAACGCTCAGGCAGTTCGGAATCAAGGCCGAAGTCAGGGTCGTCCGCCGGTTGATTGGCATGGGGGGTGACAAGCTGCTCCCCACCGTGACGGGCATCGCCGCCGACAGCGATCGAGGCAAGCAGATCGCGAAGCAGCGGAGCGCGTATTTCCGCCAGACGTACATGGAGCGCATCCGCCCCTTCGCCGGCACGCGAGCGCTGTTCACGGCGCTGCGGAACCGCGATGTGCGCCTCGCGGTCGCCAGCTCGTCGGACGAGGACGATCTCGCGCGGCTGCTCGACATCGCGGAAGTGGCCGATCTGATCGAGCGACGCGCCTCGGCCGATGATGCGGAGCGATCCAAGCCCGATCCCGACATCATCCATGCGGCGCTGGCCCGCCTGGGGAAGGTCGATAGAGAGAAGGTCAGCATGGTCGGGGACACCCCCTACGACGTGGAGGCCGCGCGAAAGGCCGGCGTCCGTCCCATCGCGTTCCGCTGCGGCGGCTGGTCCGGGCTGGAGCTCACGGGCGCCGTCCTGACGTTTGACGGCCCCGCGGACATGCTGGCGCGTCTCGACCTCGCGCTGATCTCGTAGGCTGCGGGGCTGTCCTTTTCGGCCTCCGCACCCAAGTTGACTCGCATGCCAGCTTCACGTGACAACAAGAATCGGGTGCCCGAGGATGCGACCGTCGAGCCGCGTACGCTCACCCCCCAGGAGGACGCCGATCGAGCGACCCGCCGCCTCGAGGAACAGGAGCGCGCCGGAAAGCCGATCTATCCTCAGCCTGGCGATCCGGACCGACAGGGCACGGAACCTTCCCCCGCGCCCGACAAACGTCACTGAGGGGAACCAGTCCCGAGCGTCGGCTTCACGACCTCCGGCGACGCGCCACTGTTTCGCCGAGGGGGTCCGGCTCTTGCAATTCTCCGGGAGAGCTACCGGTTCCCAGGCCCACAGGAGGTATTAAATGTTGACGCTCATCTTGATTCTTCTCGTGCTCTCGCTGGTGGGGGGAGGCTTCGGTCACAGCCGCTTCGGCTATGCCGGCTGGTCGCCGGCAGGCATCCTCCTGGCAATTCTGGTCATCATGCTGTTGACGGGAAATCTTCATCGCTGACGATTCCCCCCGTGCGCTGGTCGGCTCACCAATAGACCGGCCAGCGCAGTTCGTCGCCGGTCAGCAGGTCCCGCGAGTTCCCTCGCCGAAGTGCATTGGCCGGGCGGTAAAACGTGGAGCTGATCTCGATGGTGTCGAAGGGTCAAGAGCATGTGCCGACGAGGACCATCCCGGGCGTCACGCCTTGGGCGTGAACAGGGCCAGATCCTCGATCCCCAGCGTCTTCTCTATGGCGTCGATCTCTGCCACGGCGTGCTCGAAGCCATCCTGTCCGAACACCTTGTGTTCGCGTCGCTCGAAGTCCTCGCCGAGCGCGTCGTACTCGGAGCGGCTCACGATATCGCGAAGCGCGGGGAACAGCACCGTGTCTTCCCGGGACGCGTGCGGCTCGTACATGCGGATGAAGGCGAGCAGGTCCGCGCGAAGCTGTCGGCGCCGCTCCGGCTCCTTGACCCCGGCAGCCGTCACCCCTTGCAACCGCTCCGTCACCCGCCGCCCCGCCTCGTGCTGCGCCCGCAGCACGCGCACCAGCTCCACCAGCTTGTGGGCGCGCTCGAATCTCGGGAAGACGAAGTCCTCTTCTTGCCGTTCGTGATACTCCTCGATGAACTTGCGCACGATGCGCGCGCTCTTCTGAAGTGCCGCCACGTCGAAGTCCCCTCCCCGTTCGAGGCGCCGGCCGATTTCGCCGTACACCAGCAGCACGCGACGCAGGACCCCGTGCTCGCGCATCAGGTCCTCCCCAGGTCCCACGTCTTCCTCCTTTTCTTCGCCCTTCTTGTCGGCCGCCGCCCGGGCGGTTATGCCCAGCACCGAGAGACCAAACGCCGTTCCCACGCCCAGCACCATTCGCCGATTCGCGATCGTCGGTCCGTTCATGCCCTCCAGTCTGGTGTCGTGACTGGTTGTTGGCCAGCGCCCGCTCGCCAGTTTCCAGCCCGCCTGAGCCGACGGACGTCGCCAGCTACCCGACGCGATCGAACCGTCGCCGGGCTGACCGGCGGATCAACAGCAGCCCCGCTCCGAACAGCCAGGCCACATCGGCCGGTTCTCGAACGGGTTCGCCGGCCAGCGTGCATCCGAGCCGTGGCTCCGGCACCGTCCCCGGCGTCGTCGGGTTGCTGGTGGCGCTGTTGGGATCGGTCCCCGCGATGAGCTCGTCGACGTCCCCGGTGCCGTCGCCGTCGCTGTCGACGCCATCTGCCCTCACCCGATCGAGCGCGTCGATCACGGCGCTCTCGTCGCCCGACAGTCCGCGGGCCCTCATTCCCCAAGCGAAGGGGGTGACCAGGGTGTCGCCACCGGTCTTCCCGTACTGATGACAGATGCTGCAGGGCGGGACCGGGGTGGGCGAGCCCAGATGGCTGGCGATCGCGCGCGGGAATTCCTCGCGCGCGTGGGCCGGCGCGCCAGCGCCCGCGACGAAGGCGGTGGTCAGGAACAGGACTGCGATGAGACGCGTGTTCACGATGACTCCTCAGAGATAGACGTGCGCCTGCAACAGGAGCGCCTTGGCATCGAGACGGTCCGAACCGAAGGCCATGCTGCGCCACATGAAGTCGAAGCGCACGTCGACCTGTCTGAGGCAGAACCAATCGACCGCGGCCCAGCCACCATAGGATGAGACGGTGCCCGGGGTCCCCGGTGTCCAGGACTCGCCCGTCACGATGAGGTGCAGGCCCTGGATGGCTTCCACGTCCCCCTGGACCATGGCCGCGAAGCCCTTCGTGGTCGTCGCCCCCGTTGGTGAGTTCACGACCAGATCGCCTTCGCCGAACAGGACCAGCGGAACGACCGGCGACAGCCGCACGAACAGCCCATGGGCCTGACGAAGGTTCGCGACCCGGAGCTGGATGTCCTCGGCGACGTGGGTGAGCAGGCTGCTCGCCCCGACGGCCATGCCCGGCCACGGCACCGCCTCGACCGTCGCGCTGTACCCACGCTGTCGGTTGCGATCGGGGCTGATCTGGTAGTTGCCGAGGATCCCCATCACCTCGGCCCTCACCTTCGGCGCATTGTAAGCGAAGGCGACCCCGTGCTCCTGGGTGTCGTTGATGTCGGTCTGGGTGTACTGGCGCACCCAGAGGGTGTGCTCGATCGACCGGATCCCGAAAGGCACGTTCATTCGGCCGGCGCGAACGATGAAGCCATCATGATCGAAGGCGTAGCCAACCCAGTGCTCACGCGAGATCAGGTTCCCCGCGACGGAGGCATACGAACCGTCGGTCACGACCCCGAGGCTGGCGGAAGCGCGAAACCCGCCCTGGCGGATCCCGGCGCGGAGATCGGCCTGCATCAAGATGAGGCTGGGTGTCCAATCCGCGGATGGAGAACCAGGCGGTCCCGGCGGCGCGCCGCTCACCTTGGTGTCGAGGAACCCCGTCCGGAAGCCGGCGCCCAGCAGCAGCCACCCTGGCGGATTGACCCTTCCCCACAGCGGACCGGACTGGCGCCCCTCGTCTTCGCCGTTCGCGGCGTGGTAACGCATCGGCAGCTCCTCGTCGCCCTGCTCGCGCCCATAGGTCGTGAGCAGCCCGGAGCCGGAAGGGTCCATGTGACACTGCGCGCACCCGCTGTGATCGTGACGGATCATCCAGGGATAAGCCTCGGCGCGCGCGGCGAGGAGAGCGACCAGCAAGAACGCGCCGAGCGTGACCGCGCGCATGGCGGCGGTCACGCTCCGATGGTCAGGCCTGGTGGGGGGAGAGGTGAGGGGCGATGAGAGGCGACCAGCGCGGGAGACCTGAATTGAAGGCAAAGCGATGTGCTCACGGAATGAGGTTGCGAATCGACGCACTACCGTCGAAGAGGAGTACCCCGGGGGCGGCACCATCAGGCAGCGAGTCGGAGACTTCTTGAACTCGGCCTGCTCACGCCGGCGCGACGCAGCGATTGATCGTGGGATCGCACACCGGAGTGGCCCCGCTGCAGTCCTTGGTGCCCAGGCACTCGACACAGCGGCCGGAGAAAGTTTCACACCGGCCGGTGGGCGCCTTGCAATCCGCGTTGCCCTGGCAGGCCACGCACGTGCCGAGCCGCCCACAGATCGGTCCGGCCGCCGTCGACATCGAGCAGGCGTTCGCCAGATCGTCGCCACACTGAACGCAGAACCCGTCGTCGTCGTCCTCGCAGTACGGGGCGGCGCTGGGACAGGCGGAGGTGGGCCCTTCGCTGTTACAGAGCGTGACACAGTGGCGGAATCGGCACCCGCGGCCCTGGCCACAGTCGGAATCGAGGCCGCACTCGACGCAGACGTGGGCCGCCGTGTCGCAGCGGTCGCGCCCCGCGCCCAGAGCGGCGCACTGCGCGTCGGCGGTGCAAGCGACGCACGTCGAGGTGACGACGTCACAATGCAGGGTCGCCAGTCCGCACTCGGAATCGTCGTCGCACCCGCCTTCGTCGAAGGCCAGGTGCCCCTTGCAACTGGCGAGCAAACAGGCCACCGCCAGCGTCACCACGGTGGTGGGCAACAGCCGCGGGTTCATGCGGGGGGCGCTCCGCGGCGCGGGTTCACGGCCCTGTCCCGGCCAGCTTCCGGGCCTCGTCCCGTGCAACGCCATCCGGGTAGCGCGCCAGATATTCCATCGCCGCCTGTCGCGCGGCTTCCCGGTCCGATCTCGCCAGCAACTTCATCCGCTGGACGCGCGCGCCTTCCGCCAATGGCCCGTCCGGCGCGAGCTCGAGCAGGCGCGACACGAGACGAAGCGCCTCCGCGCCGTTCCCCTCTCGTCGTGCCAACACCGCGGCCGCGAACAGATCGTTCGCCTCCACCAGACCGGATGTTCCGGCCGGTGACGATGACACCTTCGCGGTGACTCTGGACCGCTTGCTCTCCCGCACCGGAGAGGTGCCGATGGTGCGGGCGGACTGGTTCGACCTGACACCAACGTTGGTCGGAGGTGGGCCAGGGGACATCGCCTTGTCGGACGGGGCTGCTTCAGCGATGCAGGCTGGCCACTCGCGGCCGGCCGGCACGAAGGACTCCCCACCTCGGGCGCGAACACTGACCACCCCCTCGAAGACGGAGACCCGCGTCCGCGTGCCGCCCGCGCACGCCGCGGGCTGGCCGACGGAGACGCGAAACACGGTTCCGTGAACCTCGACCTCGGCGTCAGGCGTGCTGATGATGAACCGTTCGTCGCCCTGTAGCCGTGTGACCTGAGCGCGCACCGCGCCCCCCTCCAGGACGAACCGTCGCGCGCCGGCCTGCTCCCCGAGTGCCAGGGCGCCACCTGCTTCCAGGGTCACGATCGTTCCATCAGTGCTGCCCAGGCGCAGCTCTTCGGTTGCAGGCGCCCGCAACCGAGCGCCCGATGGCAACGTCGTACGGGTGGAGAGCTCGTTCCTGCGCAGCCCCGGCGCAACCGGGCGCGACGGGTCAGTGCCCGGCGCGGGGGACAAGATCGCCAGCCGCCGAGCCTTCGCCCGCTCTGAAACCATCCCCCCGCGCGAACCCAGGATCATCCATCCCGCCACCACCAGCATCGCGGCCGCGGCCGTGACGCCCAGGAGCCTGCCCGCGATCCGTCGCGAGGCGCGTGTCCGCCGCCGCCCGGCCAGCGCCTGCTGCACCGCCGCCACAGATCGAGCCTCATCCGCGGTCCGGGACACGCGCGCCTCGGGTTCGAGCCGTCGACGAAGCCCACGACGAAGAATGGCGGCGGCCCGCGACGCGTGCTCCGTCACGACCCGGCCCCTTCGACGCGCATCAATTCCGCCAGCTCGGGATCGCGCGCGATGCGCGCGTGAAGATCGCGCCGGCCACGCGAGAGCCGGCTCTGCACGGCCGCCACGCTGTCGCCCGTCATCTCGGCGATCTCGCTCAGATCGTAGCCGAGCACGTCGTGCAGCAGGAACGCCCAGGCCCGCTGCTCACTCAACTCGTCCAGATGAGCGGCGATGCGCTCGACCAGCCCGCGCGCGATCGCCTCGCGAGCGAGGTCCAGAGGCCCGGCGTGGACATCGTCCGCCAGCAGGCCAGTGAAGATTCGTCGTTCCAGCCTGCGTCGCCGGATGTGCTTGAAAATGACGTGCGCGGTGACGGTCTGGACCCAGCGGTCGAGAGAACAGTCACCACGGTAGCGACCGATGGTCTTCACCACCTCGATGAGCGAGACCTGCGCGACGTCGTCCGCGTCGGAATCCGCGCCCAGCAGACGACGAACGGTGCGGCGAATCTGTGGCGTCACCCGCGCGCACAAAGGGGCGGCCGCCGCGAAGTCACCGGAGTGGACGGCGGCCACCAGCGCGTCGTCGGAAGGCCCGTCGAAAGGCGACACCTTCTCGGAGGCCTGCCGTCCCTCCCCACGCACCAGCCGCAGCGTGGACTTTTCGGCGCTCATTCACGATCAATGTACCCTGCGTCCGGACGAATCAGGCACACAACAGCGCAAAGGCTAGAAATGCAGACGCACCCCACCCTGCCCCATGAGGCGAACCGCGGGGATGGTAGCGACCCGGCGACCGGCGACGCTCACGTCCGTGGTCCCGAACGCAACCTCGCCCCCCACGCCCAGACAGGCGTCGAAGGCCCTGCTGAACGCCCAGGTCCCCTCGACGCCGCCGGTCACCCCGGGCAAGAGGCGTCCCTGTCGAAGATCTTCTCCGTTCAGGCTCCGGTGAAACAGGTCGTGATGAATGGCCACCCCCTCCAGCGTCACCCCCAGGCCGAAAGGGTGAGCGCGAGGCGTGGCCAGGAAGGGCCGGAATGCCAGGCCGGCCCCGGCCGCCCCCACGGTGTCGCCCCCCTTCAAATCGGGCACGCTGCCTGTTCGTAGAAAGACACCTCCCCGCAGGAAAACGGCCGGGCTCAATCGAACTTCCGCGTGGAAAGCGCCCCCCAGACCGTTCGCCGGGCCGGCGATTCCCGTGGCGCCGATGGCCGATAGATCGATGGACACCGCACCGCGTGGCCTGTCCATGCCCCTGCCGTCCGCGTGCGCTGGAATGGCGACCACGGCGGGGGACGGCGCCGCGGGAGGCGGTCCAGCACGGGGGGCCCGCGGCGCGGATGCCGGAGCGGCGACGTCCTGTCCCTCCGGCTCGGGCAGCAGCAACGCCGCCACGGCGAACCCGAGTGTCCGGCCCCGCTCACCGAGATCGTCGGCAGCCAGAAAATTGACCCGCCGTTCGATCCAGCGAGCCGTCTTGGCCCGGTGGACGCGGAGCACCGCCACCGTCCTGTCCGACCCATTCCAGCTCACCCGCGCGATGGCATCCGCCTGAAGCCGGCGCTCGAGCTCGAGCGCCTCCGCGTCCGAGGGGGAGCTCGAGCTCCGTAGCGCCAGCGAAACACCAGGCCCCAGCGCCTCCGCGACGGCCCCCGTCATCGAATCCGTCATTGGCGTGGACGCGTCACTGATCGCGATCAGGACGGCAACGACTGTGTTTAACGCCACGGCTTCACGAGTGCCTGCCAGTCGGGGGCCGAGGGTACTTATCGTGGCCCGAAAGCGGAATTCCACCGTACCTCATTCCTCTCCCCACCCGAGGCCCCTGGATGAAAAAACTTCTGCCCGCATTGTTCTTGCTGTTGGCTGGCTGCTTGTCACCACCCGAAGATGGCCCTGTCGGCACCGGTGGCGGCGGAGACGCCAGCTCGGGAAGTGGCGGCAGCGAGAACGGGAGTGGCGGAAACCAGGGCAGTGGCGGAAATTCGTCGACCGGAGGGACCGCCAACAGCGGAGGCACCACCGGCTCCGGGGGGACCGCCAACAGCGGAGGAACCACCGGCTCGGGGGGAACCACCGGCTCAGGGGGCGTGCGCGCGACGGGGGGGGCCATGGGCTCAGGGGGGATCGTCGGCTCG
>DASYCK010000110.1:0-3058 GCA_036500205.1 Polyangia bacterium
GTGATCTTCATCGCCATCGCCTGCCGCCTCTTCTATCTGCAGGTCATCGAAGGCGACGCCTTCTACAAGCTGACCTCCGACAGCATCATCCGCACCGTGGTCCGCCCAGCCGTTCGCGGCGAGATCCGCGATCGCAAGAACAAGGTGCTGGCGCGCATGCGGCCGGCAGCGAACGTGTCGGTCCTGCCGCGCGAGCTGACGCCCGAATCCTTCGACAAGCTGCGAAACGCGCTGGCGTTGGGTCCCGAGGACGCCGCCGAGCTGTGGGATCGCATCCAGACCGAGCGGACCTCGCCGACCCACGACCGCGAGCACCCGCTGCTGGTCGAGGAGGACATCTCGCGCAGCGCCCAGGCCGTCATCGAGGAGGAGGCCCAGGATCTCCCGGGGGTGCGCCTCGAGCACGCCATCCGCCGCGACTACCCGTTCGGCCCGTTGGCGTCGCACGTGCTCGGCTACATGAACGAGATCTCGTCGGACGAGCTGCGCGCGAAGAAGCAGGAGAGCTACCGGCCAGGCGATCTGGTGGGGCGGGTGGGGATCGAGCGGCAGCTGGAGGGCTATCTGCGCGGCCGCACCGGCTTCCAGAAGGTGGTGGTCGATCGGCGCGGCGTCCCCAAGACGAACATCCGCGAGCTGGTGGAAGGGGCGATCAAGCAGGAGCCGATCCCCGGCAACAACGTGTTCCTCACCCTGGACATGGATCTGCAGCGCATCGCCGAGCGCGCCATGCGCAACGCCAACGCGGGTGGGGTGGTGGTCGTCGACGTGGCGACCGGGCGCATCCTGGCGTCGGTCTCGAAGCCCGACTTCGACCCGAACGAGATGTCGGGGCACCTGTCGGTGGAGGCGCAGGCGCGCATCCTCGCCGATCGCTTTCACCCGCTACGCGACAAGGTGGTCAGCGAGACGTACTTTCCCGGCTCGACGTTCAAGGTGGTCACCGCGCTGGCGGCGCTGGAGGACAAGCTGATCTCGCCGGAGGAGCACACGAAGTGTCACGGCTACTTCGAGATCGGCCGGCGCCGCTTCAAGTGCACCAAGACCCACGGTGTGGTGCAGCTGTACGACGCCATCGTGCAGAGCTGCAACGTCTATTTTTACGAGCTGGGGGCGCGGCCCGGGATGCTGGATCGGCTGGCGCGCTTCGGCACCGACATGGGGCTGGGCGCGCCGACCGGTCTGGGCATGAACGGCGAGGAGTCGGGCTTCATCGCCACCGAGGAGTGGTACCGCGAGCAGAAGCGGCTCAACCCCAAGAACGAGGGGTTCCAGGTCGGGCATGCGTTGAACGCCGCCATCGGCCAGGAGACGCGGGTCACCGTGTTGCAGATGGCGATGCTGTACGCGGCCATCGCGAACGGCGGCAAGCTGTGGCTGCCCCAGATCGTGGAGCGCATCGAATCACCCACCGGGCAGGTGCTGGAGGAGTTTCCCCCGCGCGTGCGGCGTGAGCTGTCGATCTCGGCCGACAACCTGGCGCTCGTCCGGCAGGCCTTGATCGGCGTGGTGAACGAGAGCAAGGGGACCGCGTACAAGGCCCGGCCGGATGACGATCTGGAGGTGGCGGGGAAGACGGGGACGGCCCAGGTCCGGCACATGGGGAAGCGGGGCGAGCCGGTCTCCTCCTACGAGCAGAACGATCATGCCTGGTTCGCCGGCTACGCGCCGGCCGGGAACCCCCGCATCGCCTTCGCGGTCCTGGTCGAGCACGGCGGGCACGGAGGTGACGTGGCCGCGCCGGTGGCGATGGAGATCGCGCACGGCTATTTCGAATCGGTGGCGCCGGCCGATCGCGCGGCCCCCCACATCGGGTTGCCCCGACGCCGTCCTGGGCGCATGGTTCCGTCGGTGACTGACAGCTTGGACAGCGCCGGCGCGGTCTCGCGGGCGGAGGCGCTGCCGGCCCCCGTGCCAGAGCCGGCGACCGTGGCCGCGCCGGACAGTCCTGGTCCGAAAGAGGCGACACCGTGATGAGCTCGCGGGCCATCGCGTGGCGGAAACTGCGGTTCCGCTTCGACTGGACGCTGACGCTGGCCATGCTGGCCATGGTGGCGCTGGGCCTCGTCAATCTCTGGAGCGCGCTGGTCGACCGCGGTCCCCAGCTGTTCTCGAAGCAGATCTCGCTGCTGGCGCTGGGGATGGGGGTCTTCCTCGCGGTGGCGGCGTTCGACTACCGCGCCATCAGCCGCATCGGCTACATCCTTTACGGCGCCGGGGCGGCGCTGCTGGTGGCGGTGCTGCTGTTCGGCCGGGTGGTGGGGGGAGCGCGGCGCTGGTTCGACCTCGGCCCCATCCACCTGCAGCCGTCCGAGCTGATGAAGGTCCTGATCATCGTGGCGCTGGGGAAGTACCTGAACGACTCGCCGGCGCTCGAGGGGCGGACGTTCCGGCACATGGCCATCCCGGTGGGGATCGTCAGCGTCCCCGTCCTGCTGATCGCGCGGCAGCCCGATCTGGGGACCGCGTTCATGATCTTCCTGATCTTCATCACCGTCATGCTGACGGCGCGCCTGAAGCTGAAGACCCTGGCGGCCATCATGGGCATGGCGCTCATCTCGGCGTCGCCGATCTGGCGTTACGGCTTGCATGAATATCAGCGCAAGCGGGTCGAGGCGCTGTTGAACCCCGACTCCGCGGAGGCCTGGCAGTCGCGTCAGGCGCTGAACGCCATCGGCTCGGGGCGCTTCCTGGGCAAGGGATTCCTGCAGGCGACGCAGATCCGGATCCGCCGGCTGCCCGCGCTGTGGACCGACTTTCCGTTCGCGGTGTGGGCCGAGGAGTGGGGCTTCGTCGGTTGCCTCATCGTCCTTGCCGGCTATCTGATCTTGGTGCTCTGGACGTTGAAGATCGCGAGCGAGGCGAGGGATCGCTTCGGCGCCACCGTGTGCGTGGGGGTGGCGGCGATGCTGTTCTGGCACGTCGCCGTCAACGTGGGGATGGTCATCGGCGTGTTGCCCGTGGTGGGCGTGACCTTGCCGCTGATCAGCTATGGAGGGTCGAGCGTGTTGACGATCATGGCGGCGCTGGGCTTGGTCATGAACGTGTCGATTCGCCG
>DASYCK010000111.1:0-51182 GCA_036500205.1 Polyangia bacterium
CCTTGGCGCTGGCCTTCCCCTCGGCGACCTTCACCGCCACGCCGCGGCAGACGTTGGCGATCTCGCGCTCGAGGTTGCGCACGCCCGCCTCGCGGGTGTACGAGTCCACGATCTCCTCGACCGCGTCGTCGGCGAGGTCGAGCTGGTCCTTGGAGATGCCGTGCTCCTCGAGCTGCTTGGGGATGAGGAACTGCCGCGAGATGTTCAGCTTCTCCTCGCGCGTGTAGCCGGGGAGCTCGAGCACCTCCAGCCGGTCGCGCAGCGCCGGCGGGATCGGATCCATGATGTTCGCGGTCGCGACGAACATCACCTTCGACAGATCGAACGGCACCTCGAGGTAGTGATCCGAGAAGGTGTGGTTCTGCTCGGGGTCGAGCACCTCGAGCAGGGCCGCTGCCGGATCGCCGCGGAAGTCGTGCCCCAGCTTGTCCAGCTCGTCGAGCATGAACACCGGGTTGTTCGAGCCGGCCTTCTTCATCCCCTGGATGAGCCGCCCCGGCAACGAGCCGACGTAGGTGCGGCGGTGGCCGCGGATCTCCGCCTCGTCCCGCACGCCGCCCAGCGAGATGCGAATGAACTTGCGGCCGAGCGAGCGGGCGATGGAGCGCCCCAGCGACGTCTTGCCCACGCCGGGCGGGCCCACCAGACAGAGGATGGGACCCTTCTTGTCGGCCTTCAGCTTGCGCACCGCCAGGTACTCGAGGATGCGCTTCTTCACCTTCTCGAGGTCGTAGTGATCGGTGTTGAGGATGTCGCGCGCCGTCTGGATGTCGAGCTTGTCCTCGGTGGTGGCCGACCAGGGGAGCTCGACCAGCCATTCGAGGTAGGTGCGCGTGACCGTGTACTCGGCCGATGACGGCTGCATCACCTTGAGGCGTTCGAGCTGCTTGGTCGCCACCTTCTCGACGTCGGCCGGCATCTTCGCGGTCAGGATCTTCTCGCGGAAGTCGTCGAGGTCGCCGCCCGACTCGTCGATCTCGCCCAGCTCTTCCTTGATGGCCTTGAGCTGCTGGCGGAGGACGTACTCGCGCTGATTGCGCCCCATCTCTTCCTGAACCTGGCTGTTGATCTTCTCGCGGACCTTCAGCACCTCGTGCTGGCGCGACAGGAACTGCAGCACCTTGCGCACGCGCGTCTTCAGGTCGAACGTCTCGAGGACGTCCTGCTTCTCGTCCACCTGCACGTCGAGGTTCGACGTGATCAGATCGGCGAGCTGCCCCGGCTCGGTCACGCTGTCGACCAGCGCGGACGCCTCCTTGGGGAGCTCGGGCATCAGCTTGATGACCCGCTTGGCGACGTCCTTCAGGTTCATCACCAGCGCGTCCAGCTCGACCTCGCTGCCGGGAAGATCCGGCAGGGGCTGCACCCGCGCCGTCATGAACGGCTCGACGCCCGTCCCTTCCAGGACACGAATGCGCGAGACGCCCTGCAGGATGACCGAGAAGTTGTCCTTGGCGAGCTTGATCACCTTCAGGATGCGCGCCGCGCAGCCCACGCTGTACAGATCGCCGGGGCCCGGCTCTTCGGTGCGCGCGTCACGCTGGGTGACGATGCCGATGACCGGGCGCTCCTTCGAGATCGCCTCTTCGACGAGGCGAACGGACTTCTTGCGACCCACGTCGATCGGAATGATCGATCCCGGGAACAGGACCGAGTTGCGGAGGGGGAGAATCGAAATGATCTCGGGGACCTCGACTGGTCCCTCGGGGGGCGTCTTCTTGGCGGAAGCCATCGTGCCCGTAGTCTAGCGTTCCCGAGGAGAATCCGCCATGCGAGAAGACCGGCTCGCAGTCGGCTTCGTCTCGGGGCCAACGCCCCAACGATCGAAAGCGACGAACGAAGAAAACATGCGGCGGCGTCTACCTATTCCGTGGCGCTCCGTGACCACGCATCCGCGGAGCGCCAGCAAGCGGCGGTTGATCCGAGGCTCGCGGGGAGCCCAGGTAGAGGCGACGACTTCTACCGTCCGCGCTTTTCCGACGCTGGCTTCGGCTGCGGGCTGAGGGCGTGGACCGTCCCACCGGCGGCGGCGCTGGCGCCCGCTCCCATTCCGTCCGCCTCGCGCTTCACGCCGTGATGGGCGAGCACCTTCACCTCCAGGCGGCGCGCCATGTCGGGATGATCGCGCAGGAACTGCTTCGCGTTCTCGCGCCCCTGACCGATGCGCTCCCCTTCGAAGCCGAACCACGCGCCCGACTTCTCGACGGCGCCGCACTCGGCGCCCAGATCGATCAGATCGCCTTCGCGGCTGATCCCCTCGCCGTACAGGATGTCGAACTCGACCTCCTTGAACGGCGCCGCCAGCTTGTTCTTCACGACCTTGACGCGCGTGCGGTTGCCGACGACCTTGTCGCCGTCCTTCAGCGCGCCGACCCGGCGAATGTCGAGCCGCACGCTGGAGTAGAACTTCAGCGCGTTACCGCCCGTGGTCGTCTCGGGGTTTCCGAACATCACGCCGATCTTCATGCGGATCTGGTTGATGAAGATGACCAGCGTGTTCGACTTGGAGATGGTGCCGGTCAGCTTGCGCAACGCCTGGCTCATCAAGCGCGCCTGCAGGCCGACGTGCGAGTCGCCCATCTCCCCTTCGAGCTCGGCCCGCGGGGTCAGCGCGGCGACCGAGTCGATGACGATGACGTCGACGGCGCCCGAACGGACCAGCATCTCGGTGATCTCCAGCGCCTGCTCGCCGCAATCGGGCTGCGACACCAGCAGATCGTCCGTCCGCACCCCCAGCTTGCGTGCGTAGCCGACATCGAGCGCGTGCTCGGCGTCGACGAAGGCGCAGACGCCGCCCAGTTTCTGGGCCTCGCCCACCACGTGCAACGCCAAGGTCGTCTTGCCCGAGGACTCCGGACCGTACACCTCGATGACCCGCCCGCGCGGCAATCCCCCCATTCCCAGCGCGATGTCGAGCCCCAGCGAGCCCGAAGGGACGACCTGCACCTCGGGCGCCTTCGCGTCCTCGCCGAGGCGCATGATGCTCCCCTTGCCGAACTGCTTCTCGATGGTGGAGACAGCCAGGTCGATGGCCTTGTCCCGCTGCACGTCGCGCACGCGCGGCGCCGGCGCGGCCGCCGCTGGCGTGGGCACGGCCGCCAGCTTCACGTCGGCTTTCGCCTCGCCCTTCACGTCCCGGCTCTCGCTCTTCTCAGTCGTGGCCATCGTGTCCTCCGCTGTGGTCTTGGTAAATCCTGTTCAAAAACAAAAAAAGATTCAGAGCAGCGGCGCCCGGCCGCGCAGCACATACGTCGACCCCGCCCCGCCCAGCCGACTTTCATAGAGGTCCAGCGCCGTGACCGTCACCGTTCCGAAGTCACGAGACCGCCACGGGGCGAGCGCCTGGCGCGCGTCGACACCACGCTTGCAGCGCCCCACCGTCACGTGCGGCCGAAACGGACGACGCTCGCAGGCGAACCCCAGGCGAGCGACGACCCGATCCACCGACGCCGCCACTTCACTCAATCGCCCCGCCCCGTCCTCGACGCCCGCCCAGATCGTGGCGGCGTGCGCCTCGTCGGGAAACGCGCCGAACCCGCGCACCGTCAGGGGGAACGCCGGGCCCAAGGTCCCCTCGTCGGTCAACGTTTGCAACGCCTGCAACGCCGCCGCCAGCGTCTCCAGACGATTCGCCGTCACGTCACCGAGAAACTTCAAGGTGACGTGCAGGTTCTCGGCCTTGCGCGCCCACTTCACGTCGGGCAGCGCCGCGCCCAGTCCCTGCGCCGCCTCGAGAACAGCCCCCTGCACGCGCGCCGGCAGCGGCAGCGCCACGAAGCTTCGCAGCTCGACCGTGCCCGCCTCCGCCGGGGAGGCGACCGGCGGCTCCGTCATCGCGACTTCCGGTTGTCGAAGTACCGCCGCGCCAGATCCAGGCCGAAGTAGGCCGCCGCGCGCCGCACCTGCTCGCGGTTCCCCGCGAACAGCTTCGTGGCCAACCGGGGCGTCCCCGGGCCGACGCAGGCGAAGCAGACGGTCCCCACCGGCTTCTCCGGCGTGCCCCCGCCCGGCCCGGCGATGCCGGTGATTCCCACCGCCAAGGTCGAGTTGCACAGCTTCTGCGCCCCCTCGGCCATCTCGCGCGCGCAGGGCTCGCTGACGGCGCCGAACGTGGCGATGGTCTCGGGCTTCACGCTCAGAAGCTGGCGCTTCATGTCGTCCGAGTAGGCCATCACACCTCCCAGGAAGTAAGCGCTCGAGCCCGGCACCGACGTCAGCAATTCGCCGGCGAAGCCCGCCGTGCACGACTCCGCCAGCGCCACCGTGGCCGGATGCGCCACCAGCGAGCGCCCCACCGCCGCCGGGAACGTGTCGTCGTCGATGCCGTAGATTCCGGGCCCGATGCGCTTGCGGAGATCGACGTCCACCTTCTCGAGGATCTCGCGGGCGCGCCGCGGATCGGGATCGCGCACAATCACCTTGACGTGGTTCTCCGGCGAGGCGGTGCGAAAGTGCAAGGTCGCGTCCGGCACGTTGTCGAGCAATCCGGCCAGGCGATGATCGATGTGCGACTCGCCCATGCCGTAGACGTGCCAGGTCCGCACCGCGCGCGGGCCCACCGACGACTCGGCCAGTCGCTTCGTCAGCCGGGGCGCCACCTCGTCGATGAAGATCTTCTGCATCTCGCGCGGCACGCCCGGCATGAAATAGCCGTCCGCCCCCCCGAGGTCGATGCGAAACCCGGGCGCGATCCCCGCCGCGTTGGGGAGCGCCTCGGCCCCGGTCGGGACGCGCACCTGGCGCAGGTTGTTCGGCGTCAGCTCGAAGCCGTGCGTCGAAAACCGCTGCTTCATCGCGTCCAGCGAGGGGCCGTGCGCGTGGCTCTCCACGCCCATCAGATCGGAGACGACGTCGACCGTTCGATCGTCCTCCGTCGGCCCGAGCCCGCCCGTCGCCATGATGACGTCGCACACGGGCCGCAAGCGCAGCAGCGCCCCGCGGATGGCCGTGGGATCGTCCGAGACGACGACCTGCTCGACGATGTCGACCCCCAGCTCGAACAGTCGTTCGGAGAGAAAGGCCGCGTTTCCGTTGGCCACCTCCCCTCGGAGAACCTCGTCGCCAATCGCCAACAGAGAGGCCCTGATACGCTCGCGCGGGGGACTAGACATTTGCGCAGTACCCTACCGATCCTGCGCGGGGGTGTCAAGAGATTCGCGCCGCCGCCCGCGCGCTAGAACGCGGCGTCCAGCGCCACCTCGCCCGTCACGCCGACCGAGTAGGCCGAGACGCGGCGTTCGAAGAAGTTCGCCACCTCCTGCACGTCCTGCAGATCCATGAAGGGGAACGGGTTGCGCGCGCCGTAGACGGCGGGGAGGCCCATCGCCGCCAGGCGCTGGTCGGCCACGAACTCGAGGTACTGGCGCATGTCGCGAACCGAGAGGCCGGCCACGCCGCCGGAGAGGATGTCCTCGCCGAACTGCGTCTCGCAGGCGATCGCCTCGTCGAGCATCTCGTGGATGCGGGCCACCAGCTCGTCGTCGAACAGGTCGGGCTCCTCGACGCGTGCCGTGCGCACCACCTCGAAGGCGAACGCCATGTGGGCGCTCTCGTCGCGGAACACCCAGTTCGTTCCGCCCGCCAGACCGTGCAACAGCCCGCGCGAACGCAGGAAGTAGACGTAGGCGAACGCCGCGAAGAAGAACAGCCCCTCGATGCAGGCGGCGAAGCAGACCATGTTCAGCATGAAGCGGCGGCGATCGGCGCGCGTCCGCAGCTCGTCGAGCGTGTCGATCGAATCCATCCACTTCAGGCAGAACGCCGCCTTGCGGTGGATGGAGGGGATGTTGTCGACGGCCGCGAACGCCCGCGCCCGCGCCTCGGCATCGGGCACGTAGGTGTCGAGCAAGGTCAGATAGAACTGGACGTGCAGCGCCTCCTCGTAGAGCTGGCGCGACAGGTACAGCCGCGCCTCGGGGGCGTTGATGTGCTTGTACAGGTTCAGGACCAGGTTGTTCGCCACGATGGAATCGCCGGTGGCGAAGAACGCGATCAGCCGCTCGATCAGGTGGCGGTCGGCGGCTGACATCCGCTCGCGCAGATCGCGCACATCGGTCGAGAAGTCGACCTCCTCGACGGTCCAGGTGTTCTTGATGGCGTTCTTGTACATCTCGAAGAACTGCGGATACGCCATCGGTCGCAAGGTCAGGTTCAAGCCAGGTTCGAGCAGCATGATCGGTCTCCTTGAGGCAGTGCTATTGGCAGGCTTCGCAGGAGCCGGGATTTTCGAGGGAGCAAGCGACCGCCTCGGCGTCGGGGGTGGGCACGGCCGCCACGGTCGTCTTGGTGATCTCGGTCGCCGGACGCGAGCGCAGGTAGTACGTCGTCTTCAGCCCGCGCTTCCAGGCGTGGAAGTACATCGAGGACAGCGTGCCGATGGTGGGGCTCTCGATGAACAGGTTCAGCGACTGCCCCTGATCGATGAACGCCCCGCGCTCGGCCGCCATGTCGATGAGCGCGCGCATGGGGAGCTCCCAGGCCGTCCGGTACAGCTTGCGCGCTTCGTCCGACAGCCCCGGCAGGCGCGCCACCGAGCCGTTCGACTGCTTCAACGCCGCGCGCGTGGCGTCGGTCCACAGCCCCAATGCCTTCAGATCGTCGACCAGGAAGCGGTTCACCTGCAGGAAGTCGCCCGACAGCGTCTCGCGCTTCCACAGGTTCGACACCTGCGGCTCGATGCACTCGTAGCAGCCGGCGATTGACGCGATGGTGGCCGTCGGGGCGATGGCGATGAGCAGCGAGTTGCGTAGCCCCGTCCTGGCGATGGTCGCCCGCAGGGCCGCGTAGCGCTCGGCCTGTGACGGCGTCTGCCCGGCCAGATCGGGCTGCAACACCGCCTGCGCCGCCCGCGTCTCCGCGAACGCCGGGTGCGCCCCCCGCTCCACCGCCAGCTCGGCCGACGTCTCCAGCGCCGACAGATAGACCTCTTCCTGGATGCGCGTCGACAGCGCCCGGGCCTCGTCCGAATCGAAGGGGAGGCGCGCCGCGAAGAAGACGTCCTGCAGCCCCATCAGCCCCAGCCCCACCGGGCGCCAGCGCAGGTTCGCCGCCCGCGCCGTCTCGATCGGGTAGTAGTTCAGATCGATCACGCGGTCGAGCTGCCGCACCGCCACCCGCACGTTCGCCGCCAGCTTCTCGAAGTCGACCTGTCCGTCGACGAGATGGCGCGCCAGGTTCAGCGAGCCCAGGTTGCACACGGCCGTCTCCCCCTCGGACGTGACCTCGAGGATCTCCGTGCACAGGTTCGACAGGTGCACCACGTTCCCCGCCCTGGCGGTCTGGTTGCAGCGCGCGTTCGCCGTGTCCTTGAACGTCATCCAGCCGTTGCCGGTCTCCGCCAGCGACCGCATCATCCGCCCGTACAGATCGCGCGCCCGCACCTGCCGCGTGGCCTTCCCCGCCGCCTCGGCCGCCTCGTAGGCCTCGTCGAACGGCGCGCCCCACAGGTCGGGCAGCTCCGGCACCGCCTTGGGATCGAACAGCGACCACATCTCGTCGCGCTCGACCCGGCGCATGAACAGGTCGGGGATCCAGTTGGCCAGGTTGAGGTTGTGGGTGCGGCTCGCCTCGTCGCCGGTGTTGTCGCGCAGCTCGAGGAACTCGTCGACGTCGGCGTGCCAGGGCTCGAGATAGACGCAGCAGGCCCCCTTGCGCTTGCCCCCCTGGTTGACCGCCGCCACCGACGAATCGAGCGTCTTCAGCCAGGGGACGATGCCGTTCGAGTGCCCGTTGGTCGCCTGGATCAGCGAGCCGCGCGAGCGCACCCGGTGATACGCGATGCCGATGCCGCCCGAGAACTTCGACAGCATCGCCACGTCGGCGTAGCGGCGGTAGATCGACTCGAGGTGATCCTGGGGCGAGTCGAGCAGGAAGCAGGACGACAGCTGCTCGTGCACCGTCCCGGCGTTGAACAGCGTGGGCGAGCTGGGCAGGTATTCCAGCGACGCCAGCAGTCCGTACAGCTCGATGGCCGACGCGACCGATTCGGTCAACGCGCAGGCGACGCGCATGAAGAACTGCTGCGGGGTCTCCAGCACGTCGCGGCTGGTGGGGTTCTTCAGCAGATACCGATCGTAGAGCGTGCGCAGCCCGAAGTACTCGAAGCGGTCGGTGCGCGAAGGGTCGACGGCATCGTTCAGCTTGCGGGCGTTGTCGCCCACGAAGCGCACCAGCCGCTCGTTGACGAGGCCCAGCCGGTGCCCGGTGGCGATCGACTGCGAGAACGAGTGAATCTCCCGGTTGCGCACCTCCTTGTCGATGAAGGTGGCCAGCAGCCGCGCCGCCAGGCGCGAGTAGTTCGGCTCCTCGATGATCAGCGCCGCCGCCGTGCGGATCGACAGCTGATCCAGCTCGCGCGTGGTGGCGCCGTCGTACAGGCCGCTGATCGTCTTGGTGGCGATGCGCAGCGAATCGACGCCGGCCAGTCCCCCGCAGCAGCGCCCCACGGCGCGCACGATCTTGTTCAGGTCGACCGGCTCGAACGCGCCGCTGCGCTTGCGCACGCGCATCGACGTCGCCGCGGCGCCGTCCTCGGCGGGCTGACGAGGGGCGGTGGACGTCCGTTGAACCGAGAGACCTTCGCTGCGCGCTTCGAGCTGGCTTTCCATGTTCGTTCCTTCCATCGTTCCCACGCGTTCCCACGCGTTCCCACGCGTTCCCGCGGATGGCGTGTCTCGCCGGGAACGATCGGGACGGAACGCGCACGCGCGCGTGACCCGGCCCTCTCCCCCGAGAGGCACGTGGCGATCACGCGGTAGCCGCGTGAGTTCCTGGCAGGTCTTCGGACTCGCAGGCGTGGCGCCCAGCGCGAAATGAACTGGGCGCTTGTCTACTGACCGTCGCTTCCCAGGACCGTCGGGCCATGCCCGGCGGACCCCAGTGCGTATGACGGCGTTCGTTCCTGCTAACCGCTGCGGGGCAGTCCTGGATTTTCACCAGGTTCCCTTTTTCAGCACCGGCCGGACCTGCGCCAGTGCACCAGCAACGTCACGCAATGTATCGTCACGAAAATCAGCCGTCAACTACTAATTGTGTGCCACACCGGCCGATACCCTCTGCATATGGGGGGTGCTCCCCTGCCCGCGCTTCGCATCGTCCGGGAATGACTGCCGCTTTTCGGGCGTCCGGACGCCACGGATCGGCGCCGCGATTTTCACGGAAACGGGGATGCCGTGCATGATGGCGGCATATGTCCTCGGAGATCGTGATTCGCCTGGCCACCCGCGACGACCTGACCGCGCTGGGGCGCCTCGGCTCCATGCTGGTTCGCCTCCACCACGGCTTCGACGCCGCACGCTTCATGGCGCCCGCGAAGGACGCGGCCGATGGGTACGCCTGGTTTCTCGGCACGCAGCTCGATCAGGCCGACGTGGTGGTGCTGGTGGCCGAGCACGACGGCGACGTGATCGGCTACGCCTACGCCGGTCTCGAACCGATGTCGTGGAAGGAGCTGCGCGGCCCCGCCGGCTTCATTCACGACGTCGTCGTCGAGGAGGCGGCGCAGGGCCAGGGCATCGGCACCGGGCTGATGCAAGCGGCGGCCGACTGGCTGGAGAGCCACGGGGCGCCGCGCGTGATGCTGTGGACGGCCGAGGCGAATCCGGCGGCGCAGCGCCTGTTCGAGCGGCTCGGCTTCCGCCGCACCATGATCGAGATGACCCGCGAGCCGAGCGCGAAGACCCCCCGGAATTGACCGCCTCCCGACGCACCGCTAACCTCCGAGCCGCGCCCCGCAATGCGAATTCGTTACGCCGCTAAGACCGATGTCGGCATGAAGCGCACGCACAACGAGGACTATTTCTCGTTGATCGAGCAGGACCAGCTATTCCTGGTGGCCGATGGCATGGGGGGACACGCCTCGGGCGAGGTCGCCTCGAAGATGGCCGCGGAGACCATCCAGGAGTTCTTCACCCGCAGCCAGGACGACGACGTCACCTGGCCCTACAAGCTCGACCGCGCCCTGTCGTTCATCGAGAACCGGCTGGTGGTCGGGGTGAAGATGGCCAACCAGCGCATCTACGAGGCGGCGCTGAAGGATCTGCGCCTCAAGGGGATGGGCACGACCATCGTGGGCGGCCAGATCGCGGGCGAGAAGCTGTACATCGCCCACGTCGGCGATTCCCGCTGCTACCGCGTGCGCACCGGACAGATCCAGCAGATGACGCGCGACCATTCGCTGCTGGAAGACTACAAGGACGCCAAGCCGGGCATGTCCGAAGAGGAACAGAAGAAGTTCCCGCACAAGAACGTCATCACGCGCGCGCTGGGCATGCGGGACACCGTTCAGGTCGACATCCACGCCGAGGACATCCAGAGCGAGGACGTCTTCGTGTTCTGCTCGGACGGGCTGTCCGGCATGGTCGAGGACGACGCCATCTTGAAGATCGTGGTGGCCAACCCCGACCTCGAGCACGCCGTCTCGGCGCTGGTCGACGCCGCCAATCAGGCGGGCGGCACCGACAACGTCACCGTGCTTGCGTTGCAGTGCCTGTCTTGATCGTGACGGGGCGCCCCGCCTCCTCCGCCGGGCAGCGCCCGCGCGCGTTCCCCTGAGCCTTCTCGCACAGCCCGAACAGCTCGTGGCGGTGGCGAAGCACGTTGAAGCCCATCTTGCGGGCGGCGGTCTCTTGCAGCCGCTCGATCTCGTCGTTCTCGAACTCGACGATGTAGCCGCAGCTCTGGCAGATCAGGTGATCGTGGTGGGCGCGCCCCTGCGCCACCTCGTAGAGCGTGTGCCCGGATTCGAAGTGTCGGGTGGCGGCCAGCCCGGCCTCCTCGAGCAGCTTCACCGTACGGTAGACCGTGGCCAGTCCCACGCCCGGATGCGACAGGCGGGCGGTCGCCAGCAGATCGTCGAGACCGACGTGGCCCGAGCTGCGCAAAAACGCGTCGACGATCGCCTCGCGCTGCTGCGTGGTCTTGAGACCATTCTTACGTAAATAGTCCCGCCAGGGCGTCTTGGCGTCCTCGGGGCTCTGCTCGTCGGCGTTCGAAGTTGGCGGCATCTCTTCTCGCTTGTGGCGTGGTGCTCCCGCGCATCGGGGAGGCGCCCCGCGAATGACGAGGCAGTCTAACGACAAGCCCGGGCGACGACCACGCGAAAGTCGTCGGGCGACGTGGTAAAAGTTCCGACCATGAGTGGGCCGGAGAAATCGCCTCCGAAGGCGGCCGCAAGCGAGGGGACGGTGACGGCCGAGCGCTTCGACGAGATCCTGCTGCGTCTGCGCGGGGTCGTCGACAAGCTCGAGACGGGAAACTTGCCTCTCGAAGACAGCCTGAAGTTCTTCGAAGAGGGGATCGATCTCTGCCGACGGGGCGCGTCCATCCTGGATTCGGCCGAGCGCAAGGTCGAGGTCCTGTTGTCGGGGTCCACGGAGGCGCCGCGCACGGCGCCGTTCGAGACGCCTTCGCACGATGGCGACTGAGGCTAGCGCGGCGCCGCGCCCCCTCGACGGTGAAGGCCTCGGCGCTGGCGACAAAGACTGGAAGGCGTGGGCGACGGCCCGGCGCGCCGAGGTGGAGGACCTCCTCGCCAGCCGGCTGGCCACGCCACAGGCCGGTGAGGATCCGGGTCGGCTGGTCGAGTCGATGCGCTACTCGCTGCTGGCGCCGGGCAAGCGGCTCCGTCCCATCCTGGCGCTCGCGGCCGCCGAGGCGGCGGGCGAGTTCTTCGACGCCCCCACGCGCGTGGCGGCCGCCTCCGTCGAGCTCGTACACTGCTACTCGCTGATCCACGACGACCTCCCCGCCATGGACGATGACGACTTCCGCCGGGGCAAGCCGAGCAACCACAAGGCGTTCGACGAGGCGACGGCCATTCTCGCCGGTGACGGCCTGCTGACCCTGGCCTTCGACTGGCTGGCCGAGTCGGGCGAACGCTCGGGGCGCCCCCGCGCCTTCGGCCGCGCCGCCCTGGCGCTGGCCCGGGGAGCCGGAATGGTGGGGATGGTGCGGGGTCAGGCGCGCGATCTGGGCGCCCCGCCCCCCTCGTCGTTCGCGCAACTCGAGCAGCTTCACGCCGAGAAGACCGGCGCCCTGTTCCAGGCCGCCGTCGAGATCGGCGCCCACGCGTCGGGTGCCAGCGCCGGCGACGTCGCCGCGCTGGCCCGCTTCGGCGCCAGCTTCGGGATCGCCTTCCAGCACGCGGACGACCTCGATGACGCCGACCATCCGGCGCACGCGGAGCGCGCGCGCGGCCAGATGAGCGTCCTCATCGCCGACGCCAACGCGGCGCTGGGGCGCCTGCGTGATCCGGGGCGCGCCGGGGCCCTGCGCGCCCTGGCAACCGCTCTGTTGCCCCCTCAAAAGGCATAGACGGGCATCCGTCGACGAGTAGTCGTCAGACCCACAAGCGAAGTTTGGCGACGGGCCCGGGGCGCTGTGTTACGATCATTCCCGGACCATGCCCGACGAGAAAACGCGCATGTTCGAGCCCCCGGCCACCACCTCGGCCGGGGTCAAGCGTGACCGCGCCTATCTGATTGTCCTGGCCGGCTCGGCCGTGGGCGAGATGTACAAGGTCGGTCAGGAACGGACCATCATCGGGCGGGGCGGCAAAGCGCAGATACGTCTGATCGACGACGGGATCTCGCGCGAGCACGCCGAGATCGTCATCGATGGCGGCGAGGTGATCCTGCATGACCTCGGCTCGACGAACGGCACCTTCTGCAACGGCGTGAAGGTCGACACCCGCACCCTGGCGGACGGCGACAAGATCCTGGTCGGGTCGACCACCATCCTGAAGTTCACCTACCACGACAACCTGGACGAGGTGTTCCAGCGGCAGATGTACGAGTCGTCGCTGCGGGACGGGCTGACGAAGGCGTTCAACAAGAAGTACTTCACCGACCGCCTGGAGAGCGAGTTCACGTTCGCCCTCCGCCACAGCGCGCCGCTGGCGCTGGTGATGTTCGACATCGACCACTTCAAGAAGGTCAACGACACCTACGGTCATCCGGCGGGCGACGCGATCCTCACCGACCTGTCGGCGCTGATGATGATCTCGCTGCGCACGGAGGACATCTTCTCCCGGTACGGGGGCGAGGAGTTCACCGTCATCTGCCGCGGCTCGGATCTCGCCCAGGCCCAGGTGATCGGCGAGCGGTTGCGGCGCGCGGCCGAGGGGCGGCAGTTCACCTTCCAGGACAAGATCATCCCGGTGACGATCAGCGTGGGCGTGGCGGCGCTGCCGGACCCCGCCATCAAGGACGCGTCCGCGTTCGTGATGGCCGCCGACGAGGCGCTCTACCGCTCGAAGCAGGGCGGCCGGAACCGGGTGTCGATCCATGAGGGGGCTCGCCCCCTCATGAGCTCCCCCTGAGCATGAGGGGGCCAGCCCCCTCGTGATCGAACAGCATGAGGGGGCTCGCCCCCTCATGATCGAACAGCATGAGGGGGCTCGCCCCCTCATGAGCTCCCCCGAAGAGTAGGCCGGCGGGGCCGGCTCGGCGAAGCCGAGCCTTCCGGGCGCTTGGACCCGCTCGCTGCGCTCGCTCCGATGGTGTGGTCGCCAGCGAAGGGAAGCGAGATCTCCGTCGGAGACCGAGGGTGAGAAGTTGCGGGGGCGGGGTTGGGTCTCTAGTCTCGGCCGGTGCTTCGTTCACGGATCGTGGTTGGATTGGTTCTCGTCGCCGGGATCACGTCGAAGGGGGCGCTGGCCAGGGCTTCTTCGTCGGGGGACAGTGACGACGACGAGGTGGTGGCGCCGGTAAAGGTGGCGCGGCCGGCCAAGGTCGGGAAGGCCGTGGCGTTCGAGGCGCGGTGGCTCGAGCCTTTCTTCGCGGGACCCTTGGCGGCCAAGGCGGCTGGCGACTTTCGGCAGGAGCGGTGGGGGGCGGCGGAGGCGGGCTTTCTGAAGGCGGCGACGAAGCTCGCCCCCGGCTCGGATGAGCGGAACGCCGCGCGCTACCTGGCGGCCCTCGCGAAGGCCAACCAGTCGAAGTGGACCGACGCGGCCACCTTGTTTCAGGCGCTGTTTCGCGACTACCCGCGGCTCGCGCCTTACCACGCCTACAACGCGGCCCGCTGTCTGCTGCGCGCCGGACAGACCGAGGCGGCGCTGACCTGGGCAGGCCGCGTCGCCGCCGGCACCGTCCCCGAGGCGGAAGGTGCGCTGGTGCGGCTCGACGCCCTGCGCACGCTGTCGCGCTGGCGCGAGGTCGCCGACGCGGCGGCCGCCTACCTGACCGACTTTCCCAGCGGCCCGCGGCGGCTCGAAGCGACCTTCAAGCGCGCCGAGGCCCTGGAGAAGGTGACCGTCGACAAGAAGCCGCCGGAAGGCGACGCCGACCGCGCCGAGATAATCGCGCTTTATCGCCGCGTCTGGGCCGAGGCGCCGCTCGATCCCTGGAGCGACCGGGCGGCGGAGCGCCTCGAAGCGATCGCCGCGACGTTGCCGCCCGCCGAGGCGAAGCTGGTTCGCTCGCACGTCGCGGCCGACTGGCTGTCACGGGGCATGGTGCTGTTCGATCGGAACCGCAACAGCGACGCCGAGGTCGCCTTCACGAACGCCCTCGCCGCCCCCGGCCTGAACACCGATCTGGAGTGCCGCGCCCGCTATCACCTGGCCCAGTCGGCCTGGAAGCTGCGACAACGGCCGCGCGCCGCGCCACTGTTCGACGCCGCGGAGGCCTCCTGTCAGAAGGCCGGGAACGCCGACCTGCACGCCAAGGCGCTGTACCAGGGCGCCCGCTCCTGGGCCTCCGCCGGGGATCGCACCGCCGCCGAGCAGCGCTACCTGCGCGTCGAGACCGAGCACGCCGACCACAGCTACGCCGACGACGCGCGACTGCGCACGGCCGAGCTGGCGCAGGACGCGGGCGACGAGGAGGGCGCGGCGAAGATCCTCACCGAGATTCCCACCCGCTACCCCAAGGGCGATCTGCTGGGCGAGGCGCTGTGGCGGCTGGCGTTCTCCGCGTGGCGCGGCGAGCGCTACGACGACATGACTCACTGGCTGGACGAGAACCTTCAGCGAATCCCCCACGAGGAGATCTGGTACGCCGAGGGGCGGGCGCTGTACTGGAAGGCCCGTGTCCTCGACAAGACCGGCGATCACGACGGCGCGCGCACGTTCTACGAACGGGCCATTCGCGAGTACCCGCTGTCCGTGTATGCCCTGCTCGCCTTCGCACGGCTCGACGAGACGGCGCCCAAGGCGAAGGCCCACCTGCTTCACGCCCTGCGCGACGTCGGCAAGCCGGTGCCGTTTCATTTCGAGGCCCGCCCGCTGTTCGGCGAGGCGGGCTTCCGCCGCGCCGTGGAGCTGTGTCGCATGGGCCAGGGCGGCGACGCGCGGCGCGAGCTCGCGCGCCTGGGACTCCCCACGGCCGGGGAGAAGCACGCGACCGGCGACGGGCGACGCGACGGTGACGACCTGCTGTGGATCGCGGCCGTGCTGCTCGATCGCGGCGGTGTGTGGAGCGCTTCGCACTCGATCCCGCGCTACACCCTGACCGACTACAAGACCGCCTACCCCGCGGGCCTGGGCGCCACCAAGTGGCGGCTGTCCTATCCCCGGGCGTTCCCCGATCTGGTGGCGAGCAACGCGCGCGCCAACCAGCTTCCGGAGGCGCTGCAGCTCGCCATCATGCGTGAGGAGAGCGCGTTCTCCCCGCGCATCGAATCCTTCGCGAACGCCATCGGCCTGACGCAGATGCTGGTGAAGACCGCCAAGCGCTTCGCCAACGGACAGACGGTGACCCGCGAGGCGTTGATGGATCCGGTCAAGAACCTGGAGTACGGCTCGCGGTTTCTCGGCTTCCTGTGGGCCCACTTCGCCAAGGTGGCGCCGCTCGCCATCGCCGGCTACAACGCGGGCGAAGGGGCCGTCGATCGCTGGCTGGGCGAGCGTGGCAACCTCGCCCTCGACGAGTTCATGGAGACGATTCCGTTCGACGAGACCCGCAACTACACGAAGCGGGTCCTGGCGTCGTACTTCGCCTATTCGTGGCTGTACGACGGCAAGCGCCCGGTCCCGCCCGTGCCGGCGCGGCCCCGGCCTTGAGGCGCGCGCGATGGTAATCTAAGGGTCATGCCGTCGGGTCCCCGCTTCACGGCCGCGTGCGCGGCGCTGCTCGTCGCGGCCATTGCCGCTGGCGGCTGCGACGACGGTGCCTACCCGCCCAGCGACGCGGCCACGGGGCCCACCGAGTACGCGTTCGCGGTGCTGCCCGACACGCAGTACTACGCCTCGAGCTGGCCCGACATCTTCAACGCTCAGGCGCGCTGGCTGGTCGACAACCGGGTGTCCCAGCAGCTGGCCTTCGTGCTGCACACGGGCGACATCGTCGACTCCGACGAGCCCGCGCAGTGGCAGGTGGCGTCGCAAGCCCTTCATCAGCTCGACGACCAGCTCCCCTACGTCATCACGGCCGGCAACCACGACTACGGCGGCAACGAGAACCTCGCCGATCGGATGGGGATGGGCAGCGCGTATTTCCCGGTCGCCGACTTCGCCCGCTTCCCCTGGTTCCAGGGGACGTTCGAGCCCGACCACATCGAGAACAGCGCCAGCCTGTTCACCGTCCCGGGGGGCGGCCAGTGGCTGGTGCTCGCGCTCGAGTTCGGCCCCCGCGACGAGACGCTGGCCTGGGCGAACAGCCTGCTCGCCACGTACCACGACACGCCCGCCATCATCATCACGCACGCCTACCTGTACCGGGACGGCACGCTGTACGACCACGTGGGCGCCCCCGACCAGCAGTACAACCCCCACGGCTACCTCATGATGGGGCAGACCGGAACGTCCATCAACGACGGGCAGGAGATCTGGACCAAGGTCGTCGCGCCGAACAGCAACGTGAAGCTCGTCTTCTCGGGTCACGATGTCAACGGTCAGGGCATCCCGCCGGGAACGGCGGCGCGCCTCACCAGCGTTCGGCCCGACGGCACCGTCGTTCATCAGATCCTCGCCAATTACCAGACCTGCACAGGCCCCCCTTGCGAGGCCGTGCACGGCGGCAACGGCTTTCTCCGGCTGTTGCGCATGTCGAACGGCGGCACCCGCCTGTCGGTCGAGACCTATTCGCCTTACCTCGACCAGTCGCTCGTCGATCCCGGGAATCATTTCGTCGTCGACATGAACTGATCCCCGCGCTTCGTCGTGGGGGTTTGACGTTCGAGCTTCGCCTGAGGCAGCCTCCTGCCTTCGATGAATCCGCCCGCTCCCGTCGCCACGAAAAGCGATCACACGCCGCCGCGCGACCACAGCGAGCTCGTGCACGCCGTACAGGTGGCGCTGACCGGCGCGCTGGCGCTGTTCGGCCTGTGGGTCCTCGAGGGGACGGGCCCCCTGCCGAACCACGTCTCCCCGCTTCGCCGTCGCTGGCGCCTCGGCCGCAGGGCGCTCGCCAGCACGGCCGGCGTCGTTCTCGCCGCGCACCTGTTGTTGCTGTCGCCGATGCCCTCCTACCTCCCCTACTCGCAGCCAATCCGCATCAATCGGGTCATGGCCTACGCGGTGAACTGCGATTCGCCGCTGTTCATGCGGCTGGCCAACTTTCCGCGCGAGATCCTGACCCCGATGCATCCGCGCCAATCCCGCCCCGGCTACGTCGCGGCGAGCGCGCTGGCCACCTCGACCGTCGGACCAGCGATGAGCGCCCTGGGGCTCGACCGGGCCTACGGTCAGACCGATCGGGCGTATCTGCCGCTCGTCCTCATCAACCTGCTCGTCGCCGCCGCGTCCGTCGCCATGCTGGGCTGGCTGCTGGCCCGCCTGGGAACGCCGCTGCCCGCCGCCATCGCCTTGAGCGGCCTGCTGGCGGTGAACGATCTCACCAAGCCGTTCTACTGGACGCCGCATCAGCAGATGTTCTCCCTGTTCGTGCCGCTGGCGACGATCCTCGTCGTGCGGTGGATGCTCCGCTCCCGCCCCTCGTGGCTCGCGGTGTCGCTGGCCGGCCTCGGCGTCGGAGTGGCGTCGCTGTTCTACGGCAGCTTCATCATCACCGCCGGCGCGGGGGCCCTCGTGCTGCTGGCGCGGCGCTGGCGCGGCGTGCTGCTCGGTGGGCTGTTCCTGGCGGCGTCCGTGGTCCCGCCCGTCGCCTGGATGATGATCTGCAAGAAGCTCGTCGGCAGCTACTACAGCCACGAGCTCGGCGCGTATCACGAGTTCATCTGGCTGCCAGAGGCCGCCAGGGCTGGCTGGCATGCCCTCGCCGTCGCCGTGTCGACCATGTCGATCGTCACCATCCGCGAGCTGGTGGAGGTCTGTGGCCCGATGCTCTCGATCATCCTCGGCCTGGGCATCCTGGCGCTGTTTCTGCGGGTGCGGCTGGCGGCGGGCAACGCGGAACAGCGGGCCATCCTGATCGGCGCGGCGGTCACCATCGTCGTCGGTATCTTCTTCACCTGGGGCATCGGCATCATCGCCAGCCGGCTCATGTTCCACATCTTTCCCGCCCTGATCGTCGTCGCCGGCTGGATGGCCGCTCGATTTTCGGGGCGCGGCCGGCGGGCCGAGTGGGTCGTCGGCATCGCGCTGTCCGCCACGACGCTGGCGCTCGTCGTGGCCGAGCTGCTCGCCCACGGCCCCTACGACTAGTGCACCGCCTGTCGTTCGTCGACTTTTGAGTGTGGCTGGTCGACAATGAGGGCGTGATACGAAAGTCGTGCCTGCCTCACCTCGCCTGGATCGTCCTCACGGTGGGGGGCGGCGCCTGCAACGGCAACCTCATCCAGGGCCCCGTCACCGAGCCCCAGACACCGGCGGCGCTGGTGGCCGAACGAAAGGCCCGCTTCGCCGTCGTCGGGCCGGTGGCGGTCACCGCCGCCCCCGGACTGACCATTCCGCCGTCCATTCCGGACGAGCTGCAGGAGTGGGCGCGCAAGTACATGGGTCAGGTCGGCCTGCAGGTCGTCGCCGATCCCGCGCAGCCGCATGATCTCGAGGTCCATCTGTCGCTGCGGGTCGACGGCGCGGCCGTGCTGATGCGGGGGAGCGCGATGCTCGAGGTGATGGCGGAGTCCCAACCGATCGAACAGCTCTCCACCGACGAGCGGATCGATCCCGCCAACGGCTTTGGCCGCTCGCTGGCCCGCGATCTCGTCGAGCTGCTCGTGCATTCGGAGAAGGTGGCCCAGGTGGCCGACGTGAGGGGCCAGGCGACGCCCGCGATCACCACCGCCGACGCCGCGGCGTCCCCGCCCGCCGCCACGCCACCTCCCGCCGCCGACCTGGGCCCGCCAGACTCGCCGGCGCCGACGGTCACGGCCAGCCTGGTCGGTCCCGGGGCGTCTCCCCCGATGGCGGTGGCTCCGGCGGCGACGAACCCCGACGGAATCGCCGCCGCCAAGGCGCACACCCGTCAGGGGTCGGCGCTGTACGATCTGGGGCGCTACACCGACGCGAACGCCGAGTTCGAGCGTGCCTACCTGATCGAGCAGGATCCGGCGTTGCTCTACAACATGGGGCAGTGCCACCGGAAGCTCGGCAACGCCGACGAGGCCGTGCACTTCTTCCGGACCTACCTCCGTCGCTCCCCCAGCGGACCGTTCGCCGGCGCCGCCGAGAAACGGATTCACGAGATCGAGGCCGAGTCGGCCGCCAAGCCGAAGAAGTAGCGCTACTTCTTCTTCTTGCGCTTGAAGAAGCCCGACTTCTCCGGATTCACGCGCTGGCCACCGGCCGCCGCGTACGCGCGCAGGTGCGTCTCTTCATCCGCGGTGAGAGCCGACGGAACGACGACCTTGATGTGCGCCACCAGATCGCCCGTTCCGCGGCCGTCGACGCGCGGTAACCCCTGACCTCGCAAGGTCACGGTGTCGCCCGGCTGCGTGCCGGCGGGCAGATCGATCTCTTCCACCGCATCCGCGCCGTCCTCCGACTTGTCGGCCAGGACCGGCACGCGGATGCGATCCCCGAGGGCCGCCTGTGGAAAGCTGACGGCGATCTCGGTGTGCAGATCGACCCCGTCACGCTCGAACCGGGGATCGGACTCGACGGAGATGACGACGTACAGGTTGCCGGCGCGGCCTCCGGGCGCGGCTTCGCCCCGGCCCACCAGGCGCAACGTCGAGCCGTCCTCGACCCCGGCCGGAATGTTCACCTGCAAGGTGTCGGTCTGACGCTCGACGCCCGCCCCTTCACACGTGGGGCAGGGCTTGCGAATCACCTTGCCTTGCCCCCGGCAGATGGGGCAGGTGGTGGCGATACGCAGGAATCCCTGCGCGTGCAGCACCTGACCGCGGCCACCGCACTGCTGGCACGTCTCCGGTTGGGTGCCGGGCGCCGCGCCCGAGCCCTTGCAGGTCGTGCAGGCCACGTGGCGATGCACCGTGACCTCCTTGCTCGCCCCCCGCGCCGCCTCGATCAACGTCATGCCGACGCGCGTCTCGATGTCGGCTCCGCGGGGCTGGGCGCGACCGCCGCCCCGCCCGCCCCCGCCGAACATGTCGCCGAAGATGTCGGAGAACGCGCCGAAGATGTCGCCCAGATCGCTGAAGCCAGCCTGACCGCCCCCGCCCCCGCTCAGTCCGGCGTGGCCGAAGCGATCGTAGCGGGCCCGCTTGTCGGAGTCCGAGAGGACCTGATACGCCTCGGCCGCCTCCTTGAAGCGTGTCTCCGCGTCCTTGTTGCCCGGGTTGCGGTCGGGGTGATGCTCCATCGCCAGCTTGCGATAGGCGCGTTTCAGTTCGGCGCCGTCAGCTTCGCGGACAACGCCCAGAATTTCATAGTAGTCGCGCTCGACAGTCACGTGGAATGAGTCACCGTATGGAGGGACGGCCCGGCTGTCAATCTCGGCCGTTCCGTCTGTTAATCTGGCACGATGCACCGCGGAATGCAGCCATGAAGCACAACCCCGGATTTCTGGCCCTGGTGACCGACGTCAGGAAGAACGTCCGGGAGTGCACCATCGCCGACGTGAAGGCGCGACTCGACCGGGGCGAATCGTTTCATTTCGTCGACGTGCGCGAGGACAACGAGTTCGCCGTCGATCACGCGGCGGGGGCGCGGCACATCGGCCGGGGCGTGCTGGAGCGCGACATCGAGACGCTGATTCCGGAGCATGACGCGCCGATCGTCCTCTATTGCGGGGGCGGCTTCCGCTCCGCCCTGGCGGCCGACAACCTGCAGAAGATGGGATACAGCAGCGTGAGCTCCATGGACGGCGGGATGCGGGCCTGGCGCGAGGCCGGGTATCCCATCGACAAGGGCCAGGCGTGACCGACTCGGGCGCCAGCTTCGGCGGCACCCCCAGGCGCGGGGCCGGCGGCACCTCGGGGGGGCTGGGCGAGTTCTTCGGGGGACTGGCCCTGATCGCCATCGGGGCGTTCCTGCTGCTCGGCCGCGTCACCGTTCACACCTCGTTCTGGCGCATGGCGGGGGGCGGCAGCGCCTTCGGCGTCACGCTGCTGCCGCTGTTGATCGGCATCGTGATGCTGTTCGTGAACGGCAAGTCGATCCTGGGGTGGGTGCTGGCCATCGCCGGGTTCGGCGCCATCATCGTGGGCGTCATCTCGAACATGGACATCTATTTTCAGCCCACCAGCCTGACCATCACGCTGATCATGCTGGCGATGATCGCGGCCGGTCTGGGGTTGATCGTCCGTTCGCTGCGATCGCACGGATGAAAGCGGGGCATGCGACCAGACTTCAGCTCGTGCGCGATGCCATCGTCGCCTGTGAAGCCTGCCCCCGCCTGCGCGAGTACTGCCGGCGCATCGCCCGCGAGAAGAAGGCGGCCCATCGCGAGGACGACTACTGGGGGCGCCCCGTGCCGGGCTTCGGCGATCCGGCGGCGCGCCTGCTGGTCGTGGGGCTGGCGCCAGCCGCGCACGGCGCGAACCGGACCGGGCGCGTGTTCACGGGGGACGGCTCCGGTGACTTCCTGATGCGCGCGCTGTACGACAACGGCTTCGCCAACATCCCCACCGCCCGGCGCGCCGATGACGGGCTGGCGCTGCGCGACGCCTACATTCTCTCCGTCGTGCGCTGCGCCCCGCCCGACAACAAGCCGCTGCCCGAGGAGGTGGTGCGCTGCCGCGTCCACCTGACGGCGGAGATCGGGGCGTTGCCGAACGTCCAGGTGGTGGTGGCGCTGGGCAAGATCGGCTGGGACGGCTACCTGGCGTTCCTCCGCGCGCGGCAGCCGGCCAACGACACCGCCCGGCGAACGGCGCGCCCCCTGTTCGGCCACGGCGCCGTCGCGCCCGCCGTCGCGGGGCGGCCGACGTTGCTCGGGTCGTATCACCCCAGCCGACAGAACACGAACACCGGCAAGCTGACGCCCCCCATGCTGTCGGCGGTGTTCGCCGCCGCGCGGGAGCGGCTGTCGTGAAGCGCCCGGGGCGGACGCTCCCCGACGATCCGGGCCCGTGGGACGTCCTCGACAGCGAGTACATCTCGAAGAAGGACTGGTTCACCGTGCGGCGCGAGCACGTGCGGTTGCCCAACGGCACCGAGATCCCCGAGTACTGGATCACCGAGTACCGCCCCTGGGTGAACGTGGTGGCGGTGACGGCCGCGGACGAGCTGGTGCTGATCCGCCAGTACCGCCACGGCATCGGCGCCGTTCACTTCGAGATCCCGGCCGGCACGACCGACGCGGGCGAGACCGATCTCGAAGCGGCGGCGCGGCGCGAGCTGCTGGAGGAGACCGGCTACGGCGGCGGGCGGTGGTCGCCGCTCATCACCCTGTCGGCCAACCCGGCCCTGCAGAACAACCTGACCCATACCTTTCTGGCCGAGGACGTGACCCTGCTGCAGCCGCCCCATCTGGAAGCGAGCGAAGAGCTGAGCGTGCAGCTGACCCCGATCGCCGAGGTCGACGCGCTGATCGAGGACGGCGACTTCGTGCAGGCGCTGCACGTCGCGCCGTTGCTGCACTACCTCAGGAAGCGCGCGCGCCGCTAGCCTGACCCGGCTACCGCCTCGACCGATCCCGTTCGCGTCGATCGATTGACCGCCTTCGACCGACCGCCTTTGACCGACCGCCTTCGATTCCGATCTTTCTGAAAATAGGGCGGACCGCAGGTGTTGGCCGTCCGCGGCCAACACCGAGGACCGCGTCGCGCGGCCCCGGCCGTACTCTTTTCCAGCAACCTCGTGCCGAGCGACCCTGGGATCCGTTCGAAAGTGCGGCGCGTTCATGTAGCCGTGAAAGCGCCTCGATGACGAACGGTTCACGAGGTCTCGCGGCATTGCGCATCGGGGGGAAAGCTAACGGCCGGGGCCGCGCGATGCGGTCCTCGGCGTTGGCCGCGGACGGCCAACGCCTGCGGTCCGCTCTATTGCGGAAGGCGGAAAGGCGAAGCTCTCGATCAGGTCAGTGGCACGCCGGTTCAGCCGGTTCAGCGCGCGTCTGGCCCGTCCGCCGGTCCAGCACGGGTCCGGATTTGAATCCCCCGGGACGGCGACTATCGTGTTCGCCTTCCATCAACGAAAGGCATCCATGAACACTCGCATGAAATCCACGTTCGTCTCCCTCGCCATCGCCCTCGCGGTGGCAACCGGCGCCTCCGGCGCGCGCGCCGAGAGCAAGCTCTCCACCGAGGTCATCACGGCCTCCGAGCCCGGTTTTCTCGTCGATGCGACCCTGATCTCCGGTGACAAGGACGCCGTCCTCATCGACAGCAGCTTCACGCTCGCCGACGCGCATCGCCTGGCGGCCGCCATCCTCGATTCGAAGAAGAACCTGACGACGGTGTACATCACGCACTGGCACCCCGACCACTATTTCGGGCTCACGGTCCTGAAGCAGGCGTTCCCCAAGGCGAAGTTCGTGGCGCTCCCCGCCACGGTCGCCGAGATCAAGAAAACTTGGAAGGCCAAGGTGAAGCAGTGGCAGCCGCTCTACGGCGACGCCATCCCGGCGCAGCCGGTGCTCCCCACGGCGATGACGGGAAAGACGTTGACCCTGGAAGGCCAGACCCTGGAGATTCACGGCGGCGTTCAGGGGGACTCGGCCAACAATTCGTACGTCTGGATCCCCTCGATCAAGACGGTCGTCACCGGTGACATCGTCTATCACGGCGTGTTTCCCTGGACGGCCGAGACCGACGCCGCCGGGCGCACCGCCTGGCTGAAGACGCTCGACGAGCTGACCGCCTTGGGCGCCACCACCGTCGTGCCCGGCCACAAGACCACGAAGATGAAGGACGACGCGTCCGGTATCGAACAGACCCGCGCTTACCTGAAGGCGTTCGATGAGACGGCGGCCGCCTCGAAGACGGCCGACGAGCTGGAGACGAAGATGAAGGCCAAGTACGGCGACCTGCAGCTGCCCATCATCCTGCACATCGCCGCCGGCGCGCAGTTCCCCGCCGCGCCTCCCGCCCCCGCCGCCAAGAAGTAGCCTCCGCAGACGGCGGCAGCCGACCCGGCGCCGGTGCGCTAGAGTCGGCTCCGCCCATGCCCATGCCCGAGGAGATCGTCGGTCTGTTGCGCTCGACGATCGCGTTCACCTGGACCGACGGTCACAAGACGGTCTACCCGGCGCGCGCGCTGCGTCTGCGCTGCCGCTGCGCCGCCTGCGTCGAGGAGATGTCGGGGCGCCCCCTGCTCGACGAGGCGTCTGTACCCGCGACGGTGCGGGCGAAGCGGATCGACCTGATGGGGCAATACGCCATCCAGATCGGCTGGACCGACGGCCACGACAGCGGCATCTACAACTTCCGCGATCTGCGCGCGAACTGCCTGTGCGACGAATGCGCCGCCCTGCGGGCCGCCCCTCCGTCGACGTAGTTCAGTCGATTTCCAGCGCCGGATGTCCGAAGCGGGCCCGCAGCTCGTTCACGGCGCGCAGCACCGCCTTGCGATGGATGAACCACAGCTCGAGCCGGCGCTTGCCGGGAAAGTCGACCAGGGTCAGTCCGATCAAGATCGTCAGGAACCCCTGCCCCGGCACGCCCGGCAACGCCATGATGATGCCGATCAGGATCAGGAAGACCCCGCCGATGTTCTTCCCCAGGATTGCGGACCCGCGCAACAGGGGATGTCGTCCCTCCATGAAGGGGCGCGGGTGCTCCCCCTTGAAGTGATCGATGGGCCAACGGACCGCGACGATGGCCGCCAGGCCGATGGTCGCCACGGTCGCCACCGCCGCGATGGCGAGCCCCCACACCCACCCCAGGTGACGGACGAACTGCAGGGCATCGTGAAGGGGGGCCGGCATCGGGGTGCGCTACCTTCACGATATCATCCGCGCGCCGGCTAGCCTGCTAATCTTCGCCGCATCGTCACCGAGATCATAGATCGCATCGCCGCCGTCGCCGCCGACGACTGGAACCGCCTGGTCGGCCCCGATGACCCCTTCCTCGAGCATGCGTTTCTGCTGGCGCTGGAGGAGTCGGGCAGCGTGGGAAGCCGCGCGGGCGCCCTGCCCCGCTTCGTGCTGGCGCGCGACGGGGAGCGGCTGGTGGGGGCGCTGCCGCTGTACCTGAAGATGAACAGCTTCGGCGAGTTCATCTTCGACTGGGGGTGGGCAAACGGCGCCCACCAGGCCGGCATCCGCTACTACCCGAAGCTGGTGGCGGCGGTCCCCTTCACGCCGGCCACCGGTCGACGGCTGTTGCTGGCGCCCGACGCCGATGCGGCCACGGTCAGCGCCCGGCTGTTCGCCGGCATGCAAGCGGTGGCCGAGGAGGAGCAGGTCTCGTCGATTCACGTGCTGTTCTGCACGGAGGCCGAGGCCGACCTGCTGGCCACGCAGTCGTTTCTCAAGCGGCTCTCCATGCAGTTTCACTGGCACAACCGAGCGCCGACGCCCTATGCGAGCTACGAGGACTTTCTGGGCGAGATGAAGTCGCGCCACCGCAAGCAGCTGCGCCACGAACGCGACGTGGCGGCCAGCCACGGCCTGTCGCTGCGCACCTTGACGGGGACCGAGATGGACGCCGCCACCTGGAAGGTGCTGCGCGATTTCTACGACGCCAACGCCGAGAAACATGGGGCGCGGCAGTACCTGACCCGGGCCTTCTTCGAGATCGTGCAGAGCACCTACGCACACCGCCTGGTGTCGACCCTGGCGTTCCGGGGCGACACGCCCGTGGCGGGTACCATCAACTTCGAGAAGGGGAAGCACATCTACGGTCGCTACTGGGGCTGCCTGGAAGAGCTCCCCATGCTGCACTTCGAGCTGTGCTACCACCGCCTGATCGAGCGGGCCATCGCCCAGGGCGCCACTCGCTTCGAGGCGGGCGCGCAGGGGGAGCACAAGCTGAAGCGGGGCCTGGTGCCGGCGTTCACCTACAGCGCCCACTGGATCCGCCACCGCCAGTTCGGGGCCGCCGTGGCCGATTTCATCGAGCGCGAGGCCGCGGCGGTGCGCGAAGAGGTGGCGGCCTACGGCGCGCAATCACCGTTCCGCGCGGCGGGCGAAGCGATGGAGACGGCTGGAGGGACACGATAGTGTGGGGTCGATGAAAGCCGACCTCGTCCGCTTCGGCGTCGCCATCGACGGCCCCCTGTTGAGAGAGATCGACGTGCTGGCCACCGAGCGCGGCTGCACCCGTTCGGAGCTGTTCCGCGATCTGGCGCGCGCCGAGATCGCCCGCGCCAAGGTGCCGCGCGGCGTGGACTCGGTGGCGGCGCTGACGCTCGTCTACGATCACCACGTCCGCGATCTGACCGACAAGCTGACCGAGTTGCAGCACGATCTGGGCGACGCGGTCCGGGCGGCGCTGCACGTTCACCTCAGCCACGATCTGTGCATGGAGGTGGTCGTCATCCGCGGCAAGTCGGATCGCCTGAAGGCCATGGCAGGTCGCATGCTGGGCATGCGCGGGGTCAAGCACGGCGGCATCGAGCTGGTCGCCGACGTCTTCGGGCGCGAGCACCTGGGCGGTCACGTCAGCGAAGGCGGAACTGCACCGGCCAGCGCATCCGCACGCGGACCGGCCGGCCGTCGCGCAGCGCGGGAGAAAACCGGAAGTTCCGCACCCCCTGCAAGGCGGCCTCGTCGAGCCCATACCCACAGCGGCTCACGACACGAGCACGACTGACGCGCCCGTCGAGGCCGACCACGAGCTCGACCTGCACGTCCGCTTCGATCTCGGCCTCCCGCGCGGACGCCGGGTAAGGAACGTTGGCGCTGCCCAGCAGGCGGGCAGGCACACTCACCCGATCCTCGCCGACGACGTCTCCCGTGCCGTCTCCGTCGCGAACATCACCGCCGGCCGCCGAGCCGACTGGTCCCCCCTCTTTCGCGACCGCTGAATCTCGCGGAGCGGGCGCCCCGCGGCCGGCCACGGTCCCCGCGCTCATCGCGAAACGGACCGGCGCAGCCGCGACGTCCTCGCTCACGGCCGTGGGACTCGTCAGGACGGGGTTCGGCGTTTCGACTGACCGCAAAGGAATCGGTCGCGCCGTGGCGCTCGACCGGGAAGGGGCCCGAGCAGTGGCCCGACGGGGCGCCACCGGCTGGCCGGTCATCGGCCCCGACGGCGCGGGCGCCTCCGGTGGCACGGCCACGCCATCGAACATGTCGACCTCGATCGCCGTTACCGGCGCCGTACCTTTCCCGGACGCGATGAAGCCAGTACCCACCAGCGCGGCGAACGCGGCGTGCGCCAGCAAGGACGCGACGAGCGCGATGGGCGGACCGAGGCGGCGGGTTCTCCTCGCCACTTTCGCCCCGTTCCTGGTGGTCTCGCTCGTCATGAGCTCGTCGCGGAATTCATGTAGCACGAAATTGAAATCTCGTGTTAAGAGCGATCACGTTCATGAAGAAACGTGCTACTCGCGCCCTCGCCGCCCCGCCCCGGCGATTCCTTTCTCGTCGCGCCATCGCGACCGGCCTGGCGTTCGCGCTCCCGGCGCTGTTGCTGGGGCGCGCCCGCGCCGAGGATCCCACCGGCAATGCCATGCCGGCCGACGCCGATGAAGCGCTGACACCTCCTTCGCTCCTCACCCATCCCGACGCCCCTTATCCGAAGCAGGCGCTCCGCGAGCGGGTCGAGGGCTCCGTGGGACTGGAGCTGTCGATCGCCCCCTCGGGACAGGTCACCGACGTCACGGTGACCGCGCCCGCCGGCCACGGCTTCGACGAGGCGGCGTCCGCCACCGCGCGGACGTTTGTCTTCGAGCCCGCCAGGCGCGACGGCGTGGCCATCGCCTCGACGGTGCAGTTCACCTACGAGTTTCACCTGCCCCCCGACGAGGTGGCGCCCGTCGCGCCTCCCCCTCCCCCGAAGCTCGCCGCGCCCTTGCCGCCGCTTCCCGCCGAGGTGACCCAGTCCAATCCCAACCAGTCGACCCTGGTGCTGGCGGCCCGCCCCATCAGCGCCGCCTCGTCGTTCTCCGTCCAGGATCGCGATTTCCAGCTGCGCCCCATCGGCAGCGTGCAGGACATCCTGCGGGTCACGCCGGGGCTGGTGATGGTGCAGCATTCGGGGGGCGGCAAGGCGAACCAGTACTTCCTGCGCGGCTTTGACGCCGATCACGGCACCGATCTGGCGCTGTCGATCGATGGCGTGCCCATCAATATGGTCTCGCACGCGCACGGGCAAGGCTTCGCCGACACGAATTTCATCATTCCCGAGGTGGTGGAACGGGTCGAGATCACCAAGGGCCCCTACTTCGTGGCGCAAGGGGACTTCGCGACGGCGGGCGCCGTCAACATGGTGTCGCGCGACGCGTTCGAGCACAGCTCCGTCGGCGCCGGCTTCGTCGACTCGCCCGGGCACGGCACGGCCGGTTACCGCGCGCTCGTCATCGCCAGCCCCAAGATGAATACGACGGAATCGGTCAAGGCGACGTTCGCCGCCGAGGTGGGCCGATCGAACGGACCGTTCGACAACCCGGAGAGCTGGGACAAGTACAAGCTGTTCAACAAGGTGACGCTGTCGTCCGGCCCCACCTCCACGCTGAGCATCGGCGAGATGAGCTACGCCGGGAACTGGCACGGCTCGGGGCAGCTCCCCGCCCGCGCCGTCGAGGAGGGGATCGTCTCGCGGTTCGGTTCCCTCGATCCCGACGAGGGGGGGAATACCGCCCGCCATCAGCTGTTCGCCTCGTACCGCCTGCGCCCCACCGAGACGAGCGAGCTGCGCGCGACGGCCTACGCCGGCACGTACCGGTTCAACCTGTTCTCGAACTTCACGCTCTACCTGCGCGACCCCGACAACGGCGACGAGATCGAGCAGGTCGACCGCCGGACATTTTACGGCGGCAAGGTCAGCTACCGGGTGCTGCACCAGTTCGGCCCCGTCCGGATCGACACCACGATGGGCGCCGACGCCCGCAACGACGACATCCACGAGGAGCTGTGGAACACGGTGCACCGGCAGCAGGTCGCGGCGGTGCGCGCGAACGAGGTTCACGAGAGCTTTCTCGGCGTGTACTTGAACGAAGAGATCACGCCGGCCCGCTGGCTCCGGGCCGACGTGGGGGGACGCGCCGACCTGCTGTCATTCGCGGTCGACGATCGCCTGGCCGTCCCCGATCCCGCCGCCCCGAAGAGCGGCGTCGCTGCCGCCCACCAGCTCAGCCCCAAGGCCACCGTCATCGTCACCCCGTTCGACGGCCCGGACGCGGCGCTGGACGTCTACGCGAACTATGGCCATGGCTTTCATTCGAACGACGTGCGGGGCGTGTTCGCGCGGCCGGCGGTCACGCCGCTGGCCCGCGCCGTGGGCGAGGAGCTCGGCGCGCGGACCCGCCTGTGGGGCCGCTGGGATCTGGCGGCCGCCCTGTGGAAGCTGGATCTCGACAGCGAGACGGTCTGGAACGGCGACGACGGCACCACCGGCGTCAGCGGTCCCACCACCCGCCACGGCGTCGAGGTGGAGAGCCGCTACGAGGTGACGCCCTGGCTGGCGGCCGATCTGGCGCTGACGTTCACGCACTCCCAGTTCAGCACCGACCTCCAAAATGGCGGTGGCCTGGCGCTGGCGCCCAAGCAGACCTGGGCGGGCGGGCTGTCGGCCCGTCACACGCTGGGCCCCGGCGTGGCACGCGCAGGCCTGAGGTTCTACGGCATCGGCGATCGTCCGGCCTCTGACGACGGCGTGCTGGTGGCGCCGGGGTTCACGCAGTTCGACATGCACGTGGGCTATCGGCACCGCTGGTTCGACGTCGCGCTCGACATCGAGAACCTGCTGAACGGCGCGTTCCGTTCGGCGCAGTTCGCCACCGTCAGCCGGCTGCCCACCGAGCCCGGCATCGGCGCGCCGGTCCCTGCGGGTTTCAGCTGTGGCCGGAGCGGTCGTCTGGCGCCGGCGCCCGGCGGCGGCGCGGCGGGCGGCACCTTCCAGGGCTGCGAGGACGTCGACTACACCCCCGCCTATCCCATCACTGTGCGCCTGATGGCCACCCTGTTCCTCGATTGAAAGGGACGCCTCGATGGCGGCCGGAGGTCTATCGTTGTGGGCGCTGGCGGCGCTGCTGGGACTGCGCCACGCCCTGGAGCCGGATCACCTGACGGCCCTCTCCACGCTGGTCGCGGAGGAGCGAGGGGCGCGCGCGGCGGTGAGTCTCGGCATCGCCTGGGGGCTCGGCCACACCTTGGCGCTGCTCGGCGTCGCCACCGTGCTGGCCGCCTCGGAGACGACGTTGCCGGCGCCAGTGGCGACCGCATTCGAGCTCGCCGTGGGGCTCATGCTGATCGGTCTCGGCCTGCGCGCCATCGGACGCGCCGTCGGGGAACGGTGGAAGAAACAAGCCCCCCCGGCCGAGCCTCACCATCACGACTCGCGCGGGCGATGGGCGCTGGCACGACGGTCCACGGCGATCGGCCTCGTTCACGGGCTGGCCGGCAGCGGCGCCCTGACCGCGCTGGTCGCCTCGCAGCTCTCGTCGACGGGGATGCGGCTGGCTTACGTGGGGCTGTTCGGCCTCTGCTCGACCGTGGCCATGGCGGGGATGTCGGGGCTCGCGGGCCTGCCGCTGGCCCGCCTCGGACAGAGGCCAGGATTGCGAACCGGCATCGGGCTGCTGACCGGCGCCATCGCCATCATCGTCGGAGGCGGCTGGGTGCTCCGCGAAGTGACCGCCCTCCGCGGCGGCTGACGCCGCGCGCGCGTCAGCGCTGGGCCGCGGAAAATGCGGGCCGCTCGAGGTTGTAGAGCGCGCCAGCCCAGGTGAGCTGCCGCGTCGCCAGATCGATCGAGCCACTGAGCGTCGCGCCGCCCGAGCTCGTCGCCGTCACGATGCCTCCGCCGCAGCCGTACGTCCCCGCGTCGCCCACGTCGGAATGACTCCAGGTGTACGTGCCATCGGCCTTCAACTTGACGCTCCAGTTGCACGAGACGACGCCGTCGGTCGGCCCCAGACCACACTCCATCACCTCCGTCGACAGGAACGTCTGCCCCCTGGCCCAGTCACAGGCCTGCGGATCTCGATCGTCGGACCCACAGCCGCTGAAGGCGACGGACAGGCCCGCGAGCAGCAGCGCCAGCAGTCCCCTGGCGACCTGGCCGGCCGGCGTCGAGGTCCGCATCGCGGGCCCGGGAACGGGAACGGGAACGGGAACGAGTCTCATTGAGATGCTCATGGCGACCGACGTTTCAACAGTCGTGCCAGGGATCTTCCCCGCCTCGGAATTCCAATGGCCAGGAGGCACGCCACCGGCGGCCTGGCCGCGTCTCGGATTTTCGAGGGGCTGGTCCTGCCCTGTCGCGCCTCGGGCGCGACGCCTCACCGCCGGCTGGTATCCTCGGCGAGCTTGCGCTCCCGTCGCACCGCTCTCCTCGCTTTCGCCGCGCTCGTGTCCAGCCTGACGTGCCGGCGCGGTGACCGTGTGGCGTCCGCGCCCCCCGACGCCGCCGTCCCGTCAGGTGGGCTGCTCGCCGGCGTCGTCGACCCGTGGACCTGGCCGCGCGCCCGCGACGCCACCGATCGCGAGCGCGCCCTCGAAGACGTTGGCCCCTACGAGCCGCTCGATCCCGCGCAACCCGGGTCGCCGCTCTGCAACCCGAACGCGCGCTACTGGACCAAGCTGGTCGGGCTCGCCTGGGATCGCGACCTCGACCTCGACGTCGCGGACGTGCCTGTCGATCTCGACGGCGACGGGCACGCCGACACGCGCGTGACCCGCCACGTTCACGCGCCTGGGGGGGTGCTGGCCAACCTCGCGCTGTTCGGCCTGACCGCCACCCCCGACGATCCGCGCGGCCGCGTGGGGCGCATCTCGGTCTCGACGGGCGTGCTGGGACTGCGCGAGCCGCTGCTGCCCGATGGCAAGCCGAGCGGCGAGATCGGCATGACCTGCTTCCTGTGCCACGGCGGCGCGGATCCCGGCGACGGCCACGTCGTGCTGGGGATGGCGGGCACCCGGTTCGATTACGGGCTGCTGCTGGCCACGGCGGCGGCGCTGAATGACGACGGCCCGGCGGCGGACTTTCGGCGCGCGCACGGCTTTCCAGACGGGCCCGCCGTTCGAGCGCGGCTGCTGCTGGCCGGGCCGGGGCGTCAGGATCTCACCGGTGAGTTCGGGCTCGACGTGACGGTGCCCGGCCTGCACTCGGCGCGCTATCCGGGAACGCGTCGGGTGCGCCAGGGGACGAAGGGAATCGTGAACCCCATCAGCGTGCCACCCATCCTGCCGTGGGCCGGCATGGACCTGCAGAACTGGTCGGGCAGCGAGGTGGCGAGCGCGCGCTGGGTGCGGCGGCTGCTCGCGCTCGGCGGCGATGCCAACGGGGTGCTGCGACAGCTCGGTCTCCCCGCGATGACCGGCGCCGATCCGCGCGGCTGGTCGGCGCTCCGCCGCGCGTTGCTGCTCGACCTGCGCAACCTCGGAACGCTCGGGCTGCAGCAAGACTCATTTCCCGGGTTGCTGTGGGCCGACGCCATCCACGGAAATGCCACGCTCGCCGCGGACGCGCTCGTCGCCATTCCGCCGATGTATGTCGCCGCCCCGCTCCGCCGGGTCATCGAACGCGAGCGCTTCGTCGCCCCCCCGGCCGATGCAGCGGCGATCGCGCGTGGACGCGAGCTGTTCGCGAACCGCGTGATCGGGGTGATCGCGAACCGGCAGATCTTGAAAGAAGCGCCTGCGCTCTACGGTCCGGCCAAGCTGACCGCTCCCCTGCTGGCGCCGATCGACGAGGCGCTGCCCGCGACGTTCGCCGTCCGCTGCGCCGACTGCCACAGCGCGACGCCCGGTGGTGAGCCGGTGCCGTTCGCGACCGCGACGCCGCCGCTCGGGCGCTGCGGCCATTGCCACCGTTCTCACGCGCCGTTCGAGGACGAAGACAGACCGCGCGCCTCGCTGGCGGCTCTCCACGTTCCACCTTCGGCCCCCGCCGAAGTGGCCTTCTGCCAGCGCTGTCACACTCGCCATCGCGCGTTCACGCCCGTCGTGTATTCGTCGAGCCTGCTGCTCCCCTTCGACGCCAACGTGAACGGCAAGGCTCAGGACGACGAAGATGCGGACGGCCGCGCCGGCGGCATCGGCACCGAGGCGTTGCTGGCGTTCGACGTGCCACGTCCCGAGCGCCCCGCGTCCGGATTCGGCGTCGACGTCACGACCCTGGCGCGCGTTCGCTCCGTCGGCGCCATCGAGACGACCCACCTGGGGGTCGGCTGGGTGCGCGTGCCGCCGCTCGCCGGCGTACGGGCGTCAGCGCCCTATCTCCACAACGGCTCGGTCCCCACGCTGCGCGCGCTGCTCGAGCCGGCGCGCCGCCGGCCCGCCACGTTCGCGCTCGGCGCGGCCGGATTCACCTTCGACACGCGCCTCCCCGGCAACCGGAACATCGGCCACGAGTTCGGCACGGCGCTTTCGTCGCGCGAGAAGGACGACCTGATCGCCTTTCTCGAGTCGCTTTGATGCCGGCTACCGTCTACTTGGCGTAGTCGGTGGCGCGCGTCTCGCGAATCACGGCCACCCGCACTTGCCCCGGGTACGCCAGATCGGCCTCGACCCGGCGGGCGATGTCCTTGGACAGCAGCCGCGCCTGATCGTCGCTGACCCGCGAGTTCTCGACCATCACGCGCACCTCCTTGCCCGCCTGGATGGCGAACGCCCGCTCCACGCCTGGGAAGCTGGCGGCGATCTTCTCGAGATCGTGCAGCCGTTGCACGTAGCTCTCCAGCATCTCGCGCCGGGCGCCCGGCCGCTGCCCCGACAGCACGTTGGCGGCGTCCACCAGGTGCGCGATGACGTCGGTCGGTGGCACGTCGCCGTGATGGGCCTCGATGGCGTGCACCACCCGCGGCGACTCACCCAGCTTCTTCGCCGTCTGCGCGCCGATGATGGCGTGCGGCCCCTCGGCCTCCTGATCGATGGCCTTGCCGATGTCGTGCAGCAGGCCGGCTCGTCGTGCCACCTTCACTGGCAGCCCCAGCTCGGCCGCCATGGCCCCCGCCAGGATGCCCACCTCGACCGAATGCTGCAGCAGGTTCTGCGCGTTGCTCGACCGGAACTTCAGCCGCCCGATCAGCCGCACCAGCTCCGGCGGCAGGCGCCCGATGCCCAGGTCGAGGATGGCCTTCTCGCCGGCGTCGCGGCACTGCTGCTCGACCTCCTGCGTGGCCTTCTCCACCGACTCCTCGATGCGCGTCGGATGGATGCGCCCGTCGGCGATCAGCCGGGTCAGCGCCAGCCGGGCGATCTCGCGCCGCACCGGATTGAAGCAGGAGATCACCACGGCCTCGGGCGTGTCGTCGATGATCAGATCGATGCCGGTGGCCGCCTCGATGGCGCGGATGTTGCGCCCTTCGCGGCCGATGATCCGCCCCTTCATGTCGTCCGACGGCAGCGGCACGGTGGCGACCGTCCGCTCGGCCACGTACTCGCCTGCGTAGCGCTGAATGGCCGCCGCGATGATGTTCTTCGAGCGGCTCTCCGCCTCGGCGCGCGCCTCGTCCTCGATGCGCTTCACCTCGGCCACCGCCGCCAGCCGCGCCTCGTCGCGGATCTCCTCGATCAGCTGGGCCCGCGCCTCGACCTGGGTCAGCGCCGCGGTCTTCTCGAGCCGCGTCTTGGCCTCCGCCGCCAGGGTGGCCGCCGCACGCGCCGACACCTCGGCCGCCGCCTCCCGCGCCGCGATCTGCTTTTCGCTGCGCGCGAACTCGTCGGACTGGCGATCCAGGTCGCGCTTCTTCCGATCCAGGTCGCGGTCGCGCTCGGCCAGCTGCGCCGCCTGCTTCTCCAGGTCCTTCTGGCGGCCCTTCTGCTGCGCCTCGACCTCGGCCCGCGCCTTCTGCGCCAGCTCCTTCGCGTCGAGGACCGCTTTCCGCTTCATCGTCTCGGCCTCGGCCTGGGCGGCCTCGATCAGCCGCTGCTTCTCGGTGTCGGACTGCGCGAGCGCCGGGGCCCGCAACATCCGCCCCACGAAGAGGGCCACCAGGAACACCGCCAGTAACAGCGGAACGACGACGGCAAGGGAGATCATCGGGGGGACTCCTCGGTGCGGATGACGCGCGCGTCGGTGACGATGCAATCGACGCCCTGGTCGAACGCTTCGATGGGGCAAGCGTCGACCATCTGGAAATCGTAGGCGAGGCCCACCAGGCGCGGGCGCGGCGAGGCGGTCTGCGCCAGCCACTCGTCGTAATAGCCGCCCCCCGTTCCCAGCCGGTGCCCGGCTTCGTCGAACGCCAGCCCGGGAACGATCATGACGTCGATGTCGGCCATCGACACCTCGGGAAGGGCCGCCCCCGGCTCGGGGATGCCGAACCGCCCGGGCGCCAGGTCGGCGTCCGTGGCCAGGTGAAACCGCAGGCGGGGCCGCTGGTCGTCAGCCACCCGGGGCAGCGCGATCTGGACGCCGCGCCGCCGTGCCTCGCCCAGGGCCGACGCCGGATCAATCTCGGCCCGCACCGAGACGAAGCCCGCCAGGCATCCCCGCCGCGCCGCCACGTCCCGCAGCTCGGGCAGGTCCAGCAGGCGCTCGGAAGCGGCGCGCGCCGCTCGCTTCCGCTCGGTCAGCGGCAGCTGGGTTCGTCGTTCATTCATCGCGCGCCGCAGCGCGCGTTTGTCATTCAGAGAGGTTGCTGATTCGGCCGAAGCCATTGGCCCTCACCGCGCCCTCGGCGCTGGGTGCGGGATGGCACTGCCACCACCGGAGACGACGTCGAACTGTCTGGATGCCTGCTGCTATGAAGACGTTCGCCAACGGCGAAGCGGTGTTCCCACGATCGTGTGAATTGGAATTGAAATGAAACTGACCTGAAACCTGGTCGCTATACTCGCCCCACCTTCGCCAGGTAGTCAAGCAGGGCCCTGGCCTTGTCCCCCACCCGCTTCTTCAGCTCCGCAGATTCCTCGCGCGTCTGGAACAGCTCCTCGGCGACCTGCAGCGCCGTCAGGATGGCCACCGCCTGCGTGTCGGGGTTGCGCGTCATCTTCTGAATGTCACGAAACTTGCCGTCCACGTAGCCGGCCAGCGATCGGACCAGGCGATCGTCATCGTCGGTCTTCAGGGTGTATCGCTGCCCCGCGACCTGAACAGTGACCGAACGTTTCACGAACGCCGACTCTATCATCACTTGGCCGCCGTCCGCGATAGAGTTCCTGGCATGCTCAGGTCTCGATCCGTGCATCGCATTTCGGGCCTCCTTGCCCTGCTCCTCGCCACGGGGCTGGCGTCAGGGTCGGGCGCGCGCGCGGCTGAGGCGCCCGCGGCGAGCTGGAAGCATGTCGAGGCGCTGGTCTCGGAGCAGAAGCTCGAGGCCGCCGCGGCCGAGGCGGGCACCCTGCGCGAGCTGGCAAGAAAAGCGGGCGACGACGCAGGCTGGGCGAAGGCGCTCATCCGCGAGGTGCAGCTACGCATCGGGCTGCACGGCTACGAGACCGCGGTGCGCTTCCTGCGCGAGGAGCCGTGGCCGAAGGAGCGGCTGGCGCGGGCCACGCTGCTGCTGTTCCAGGCGAATGCCTACGTCACGTACAGCCAGGCTTATGGCTGGGAGATCGGCCAGCGCGAGCGGGTGGCGTCGGCGCAGACCGGCGACCTGAAGACCTGGACACTCGATCAGATCTTCGCCGCCGCCACCGCCTCGTACGTCGAGCTGTGGAAGGGGCGTGAGGCGCTGGGAGCCGAACCGGTGGCGCGGCTGGGCGCGTACGTCGAGGCGAACAACTACCCGGCCGAGGTACGCGGCACCCTGCGCGACGCCCTGTCGTACCTGTTCATCGAGCTGCTCGGCAACACGCAAGGGTGGCGGCCCGAGCAGTCGAACGAGATCTTCACGCTCGACCTGGCGGCGCTGCTGAAGGGGGACTCCAAGCAGAGCCGCGCGGTGAACCTGAACGATCCCGCCGTCCACCCGCTGCAGAAAATCGCCGCGATCCTCGACGATCTGGAGGCCTGGCATCTGGCCCGTCGCGAGCGCGACGCCGCGCTGGAGACGCGGCTCGTTCGCGCGCGAACGCTGTTCGGTCATTTCACGGAGGACGCGGATCGTGAGGTCATCACCAAGGATCTCGCTGGACGGCTCGGCGCTTTCAAGGACCGCCCCTGGTGGTCGATGGGCAATGGCGTGCTCGCCGAGCTCGAGGAGCAGCGCGGGCGGCTGACCAGCGCCCGCGCCCTCGCCGAGGCGGGCGCGAAGGCCCACGCCGGAAGCGCGGGCGCCCTGCTCTGCCGCGCCATCGTCGCGCGCCTCGACGCCCCTTCGTACCAGCTGTCGGCCATGCAGGCGGACGGCCTGGGGAAGCGATCGTTGTTGCTCACGCACAAGAATGTCCAGGCCATCACCTTGCGGGCCTATCCCATCGATCTGGTGGCGCGGTTCTCCTCGCACGACGAAGGCGGCCTGCTCCCCGGCAGCGAGGAGATGAAGAAGCTGCTCGCCACCCGACCGGCGAAGGAATGGACGGCTCCGTTGCCGGCCACGAGCGACCTCAAGGCTCACCACACCTACGTGACGCCGCCGCTCGACAGGCCCGGCGCGTACGTGATCCTGGCGTCTGCCCGGCCCGACTTCGCCAGCGACAAGAACCTGGTCACCGGGGTGACCTTCATCGCCACGACGCTGCTGATGATCGATCGAGACATCGGCGACGGGAGCCACGAGGTGGAGGTGATGGAGGGGGCGAGCGGCAAACCGGTGGCCAACGCCGAGGTCGTGCTCTACGGCTGGAATTCCAGCGGTCGCGGCTACCGGGCCGATGCGACGTACCAGACCAACGCCGAGGGCGTGGCGCGGTTTCCCCTCAAGGTGAGCAACAACCGGCTGTACCTCGTGCTGGCCCGTCACGGCGGCAACGTCGCGCTCGACACGAATGCGTTCGCGCGCTGGCAGAGGTCCGACGCGCTCGAGGAGACGCGCGCCTTCGTCTACACCGATCGCAGCGTGTATCGCCCGCAGCAGAAGGTGCTGTTCAAGGTGGTGGTGTTCAACGGCCGCGAGTCGGCGGCCCGCTACCGGGTGGTCCCCGACCGCGAGGTGACCGTCTCGCTGCGCGATCCCAACGGCGAGGACGTCACCAAGCTGACCCTCAAGACGAACGCCTACGGCTCGGTCGCGGGCGAATTCGTCATCCCGGCCGGCCGGCTGCTGGGGGGCTGGACCGTGGTGGCGACGCCGGGAGGCGAGGCCACCGTGCGCGTCGAGGAGTACAAGCGTCCCACCTTCGAGGTGAAGCTGATCGATCCGAAGGCCGCCCTCCGTCTGAACCAGCCGGCGGCGCTGGAGGGCGAGGCGAAGTACTACTTCGGCCTGCCCGTCGCCGCGGGGACCGTCCGCTGGCGGGTGACGCGCGAGCCGGTCTATCCGTGGTGGTGGGGCTGGTTCGGCGTCGCCCGCAGCCCGGGCACGCAGACGGTGGCCACGGGGACGGCGAAGCTGGACGCCACGGGACACTTTCCCCTGCTGTTCACCCCGCGCGCCGACGAACGAAACGGCGTCGGCGCGGGCGCCGACAAGGCGCGCGACGTCACCTACCGCTACCGCGTCGTCGCCGACGTCACCGAGGACGGGGGCGAGACGCGCACCGGCGAGCGGGCGTTCCGGCTGGGCTTCGTCGGCGTCGAGACGCGGCTGACCGCGGGCACGGGGTTCTTCCGCCCCGGAGCCGCCGCCGACATGACGGCCCTGCGAACGGATCTGGATGGCGTTCCCCGCCCGGGCAACGCCAGGTGGCGATTGGTTGCGCTGGTGCAACCGGCCGTTCCGTTGCTCGTTTCCGAACAGCCGGAGCCGCCAGCGTCGATCGGCGAGCTCGAGACGCCCGGTGATCGCCTGCGGCCCCGCTGGGAAGCGGGCCCTCCGCCCGAGCAGGTGATGCGCGGGTGGCCCGAGGGGGCCGAGGTCGCCGAAGGGGCGCTGGTCCACGACGCCAAGGGCGTATCGCCGATTCCCCTGCCCGCGCTGAAGCCGGGAGCGTACCGCCTCGGCTACGAGACGCAGGACAGCTTCGGCGTCACGTTCAAGACGCAGACCGAGTTCGTCGTCGCGGGCGCCGACAAGACGGCTCCGGTGGCGCTGGCAGCGGTGCTGCTGATCGAGAGCGCCACCGTCGCCGTGGGGGGGACGGCGCGGCTGCTCGCCACGAGCGGCTTTCCCGACCAGCCGATGACGCTGGACGTCTGGCGCGACGGCAAGCGGGTTTCACACCGCCGCCTGCTCGCCGGCAAGGATCCGCCGGTGATCGAGCTCCCCGTGCGCGCGGAGGATCGCGGCGGCTTCGCGGTCTCGTTGACGGCGGCGCGGGACCACCAGCTCGTCACGACGACAGCACCCATCCTCGTCCCGTGGGACGACCGCGAGCTGCAGCTCACGTTGTCGAGCTTTCGCGACAAGCTTCGTCCCGGCGCGAAGGAGTCCTGGAAAGTAAGCGTGAAGGCGCCGCCCGGCGCCAGGGCGGAGACGGCCGCCGCCGAGCTGCTGGCGTACATGTACGATCGCAGCCTCGATCTGTTCGCGCCGCACAATCCCCCGTCGCCGATGAGCTTGTGGCCGAATCGCGCCTCCGCCCCCGCGCTGCAGAGCAGCCTGGGCCAGAGCTACGGCCAGTGGATCGCGTCGGACCACTGGGGCGACGTTCCGGCCGGACCGTCGCTGCACGGCGATCGCCTGAAGGAAGAGTCGGGTTACGGGATCGGCGGCCTCGGGGAGATGGGGATGGGAGGCGGCGGGTTCGGGTTCGGCAACGTGCGCATGCGTAGCATGGCGATGGCACCCGCGATGGCCGCCGCGCCGGCGGCGAAACCACAGATGATGGCCAAGTCGTCCGGAATGGCGACGATGTTCGCCGACAAGAACGCCGACAAGGAGATGGAGAACGCGTTCGTGGGCGGGTCTCCGTCCCGCGCGCCGGCACCCGCGGCGATCCCCCTGCGCGCCGACTTCTCCGAGACGGCGTTCTGGCGCCCGCACCTGCTGACCGACCGCGACGGCGTCGCCAGCATCGAGTTCACGGTGCCCGACTCGGTCACCTCGTGGAACGTCTGGGTGCACGCCGTGTCGAAGGATCTGTCGTCCGGCTCGCTGCACAAGGAGACCCAGAGCCTCAAGGACCTGATGGTCCGTCCGAACATGCCCCGCTTCCTGCGCGAAGGGGACAAGGCCGATCTGAAGGTGCAGGTGAACAACGCCTCGGCCAAGCCGCTGGCCGGGCAGGTGCACCTGGCGATCGTCGATCCCGAGACCGACCGCGACGTGTCGGCCGAGCTGGGGCTGACGCCCGATGCGCTGGACCGCCCCTTCAAGGCCAACCCGAACGGCGGCGCCAGCGTGACCTTCACGGTGACGGCGCCCAGGAAGCTGCGGCAGCTGGCGCTGAAGGTCACCGCCAGCGCCGGCGACCTGTCGGACGGCGAGCTGCGCGCGTTGCCCATCCTTCCGTCGCGGGTCCACCTGATCCAGTCGCGGTTCGTCACCTTGCACGACAAGGACCGGCGCGAGATGACGTTCAAGGACCTCACGGTCCCCGACCCGACCCGCATCAACGAACAGCTCGTCGTCACCGTGGACGCGCAGCTGTTCACGACGGTGCTGCAGGCGCTCCCCTACCTGATCACCTATCCCTACGAATGCACCGAGCAGACGCTGAACCGCTTTCTGTCATCGGCCATCGTCAGCAGCGTGTTCCGCGATTTCCCCGCCGTGGCGAAGATGGCGAAGGAGCTGAGCGGGCGCAAGACGCCGCTCGAACCGTTCGACGCCGCGGATCCCAACCGCAAGATGGCGCTCGAGGAGACCCCCTGGCTGGAGGCGGCGCGCGGCGATCCCCTCGAAAAAGGCTCGAAGAGCGCGCTCATCAACGTGCTCGATCCGAAGATCGCCGCGGCCGAGCGCGCGTCGGCGCTGGCGAAGCTGGCCAAGGCGCAGCTGCCCGATGGCGCCTTCCCTTGGTTTCCGGGCGGCCCCGCCGATCCGTACATGACCCTGTACCTCATGTCGGGCTTCGCCAAGGCTGCCGAGTTCAAGGTCGACGTCCCGAAGCCGATCGTCGAGCGCGGCTGGCAGTATTTGGCCCGGGTGTTCCGCGAGCAGCGCGCCCACAAGCTGCTGGCGCAGGACTGCTGCTGGGAATGGCTGACGTTCCTGGGTTACGTCGCGTCCTCCTATCCCGACCCCAGCTGGACGCAGGACGCGCTGACCGCCGCCGAGCGCAAGGAGATGCTGACCTTCTCGTTCAAGCACTGGAAGGAGCACTCGCCCTACCTGAAGGGCCTCCTCGCGCTGACCTTGAAGCGCGCCGGCCGGGCGAAGGACGCGAAGCTGGTGTGGTCGAGTGTGATGGATTCGGCGAAGACGCGGCCCGACGAGGGGACGTTCTGGGCCCCCGAGGATCGCAGCTGGCTCTGGTACAACGACACCATCGAGACGCACGCGTTCGCGCTGCGGGCGCTGATGGAGCTGGACCCGGACAGCCCCAAGAAGGACGGTCTGGCGCTGTGGCTGCTGCTCCACAAGAAGCTGAACCAGTGGAAGAGCACGCGCGCCACCGCCGAGGTCATCTATGCGCTCGTTCACTACCTGAAGCAGGACAAGGCCCTGGGGGTGCGCGAGAACGCCCGCGTCACCGTGGGGGGCAAGACCACCGAGATGGTGTTCGAGCCGGACAGCTACACCGGCAAAAAGAGCCAGATCGTCGTCCCCGGCCCCGAGGTCGGTCCGCGGACCGCCACCGTCACGGTCGAGAAGGACAGCAAGGGCTTCGCCTTCGCCAGCGCCACCTGGCACTTCTCGACCGAGCAGTCGCCGACGGAGGACCGCGGTGATTTCTTCTCGGTGTCGAGGACCTACTTCCTGCGCGACAGCAGCGGCAAGGAGGTCACCTTGACCCCGCTGAAGGAGGGGGCGCTGTTGAAGGCGGGCGACGAGCTGGAGGTCCACCTGTCGCTGCGCACCAAGCACGCCGCCGAGTACGTTCACCTGCGCGATCCCCGGGGCGCCGGCTTCGAGCCGGAGAACGCCGTCTCGCAGTACAAGTGGGACCTGGGGATCTCGTACTACGAGGAGACGCGCGACTCGGGCGCGAACTTCTTCTTCTCGGCGCTGCCCGTCGGCGAGTACCCGTTCAAGTACCGGCTGCGCGCCAGCATGGCCGGCACATTTCACGTCGGGCCGGCGACGGTGCAGTCGATCTACGCCCCCGAGTTCAATGCCTATTCGACCGGGGCGGTGCTGACCGTCGTGCCCACGCCTTGATGGACGAGTGGCACGGAGTGTGCTGACCTTGACCCCCGTGAACGCTGAGCCTGGATTGCGAGTTCTCTTCGTCGAAGACAACGAGGACATCGCCGAGCTGTCCGAGCAGCTGCTCGCCGACTGGGGACACGACGTGAAGACGGCGGGGAACGGCGTCGAGGCGCTGGCGAAGCTGTCGGGATTCTCGCCCGATGTCGTCTTCATCGACATCGGCCTGCCCGGAATGAACGGCTACGAGGTCGCGCAGCGGATCCGGGCGCAGCTGCCCCGCTCGGTGACGCTGGTGGCGCTGAGCGGCTACGACCAGGACGAGCATCGCAAGCGCGCGGACGAGGCCGGCTTCGACAGGTACCTGGTGAAGCCAGTGCTCGACGATCAGCTGGCGGACGTGCTGTCGCGCTGTCGGCCAGCCGGACGTTGACCGGCGCCCGCCCGATTTCCGAACCTCAAGGCGCGGCGGCCACGGCGGCGGGCCGAGCCTCGGGCCTGAAGATGATCAGGGTCAACCGGTCCGCTGGTGCCCACTCATGGGCAAAGCCCTCGACGGTGTTGTCTCGCAGGCCGTCCGCCGGATCGAGCGACAGCACATGACGGGTCGTCTTGTTGAACCCGACCACCACCTCGTAGTGCAGGATGGCCTTTCCCCCCAGCACCGGCTTCGCCAGACCGACGACGATCGGCCTGCCCTGCCGTAACTGGGTCTCCAGATCCTCGAACGTCCCCTCCACGAGGAACGCCTGAAAACCGCGACGGCGCGCCAGGTCTCGAAGCTCACCCGCGCGGATGCCCCCATCGCGGGGCGGTATCTCGCGCACGATCTCCTCCTCGCGAACAGGCGCCCGCCAGTACCCGAGGGTCATGGCGAGCGCCGCTGCGCCACAATCGTCTTGTCGCTGCTGAGGAACGAAGCCGATGTCTTTCACCACCACCCACCCTGGCCCCGACGCCTGTTTCCAGGACGTGCTCCTGGCGCTTCCCGTGTAGCAACCGCTCGCGACCACCGTCGCGAGCATCGCCACGCGCAGGAGATGTTTCATCAGAGCAGGATGATCAACAAGATGATGACCAGGACCAGCGTGGCGCCGCTGCCGATGTAGATCTCGACGCCGCCGCCGTTGAAGCTCTGAAGGTTCGGCGCCTTCTTCTCGCGCGCGGCGAGATCCGTCGCTTCCACTTGATGGGAGAGCGAATCGGCCAGCGCCACCAGCTCGCTACGTGAAACGCCGAGCCCTTCGCCTTCCGTGGGCACCGTCGAACGCGACGGCGCGGGATCCGACGACGACGGAACGTTCGACGGGGACGTGTGAGCCTGGCTCACCGCCGGGAACGTCCAGACTGCCAGAAGAGCAACGACAACGATCTGTTTCAAGTACCTCATGAGCGGGCCTCCTGCGCTGAAGCATTTCAATACACGTGCCACGACCCCCGTACGCCCCGGGACGACCGTTCTTCTCGGATCGGTCACCTCCGCGTGCCCTCGATGGTTACCGTTGCGAACCGCCCAGCCCGGGACCGTTACGAAACGGTCGAGATTGTCGCCGATTGTTACGTCCCCCGGCCCCCATCGCACCCACGCTTCTGGCACGGCGCGTGTATTCGCTGTCGTCTCCCCATGACGGACGGTCAATGACATCGAGGAAGACTGCGTCGCCCAGGGCCCGGCGTGCTGGATCCTGCTCGGTCGCCTGGCTCGCCGCCGGTGCGTTGCTGGCGATCGCGGCGGTGCCGGCCGTAGCCGACGAGACCCCCATCGAAAAAGCACCAGCCACCCCCGTGCCGCCCGCGCCCCCTCCGCCCAGCCCGCCCCCCTCGCGGCGCGAGCTCAACCTGGTCCCCATCGCCGGCGGTGACAGCGACGTGGGGATCGGGGTCGGCGAGGTGGGAGACTGGGCGCGCCTGCAGCCCGGCACGGGGCTCTACCGCTGGCGGCTGGAGAGCGGGGCGTTCATCAGCTTCAAGCTGCGCGAGCAGAACGATCTCATCGTCCCGTTCCAGGACTACTACCTGCTGCTGTCCCAGCGAAACTGGGGCGCCGAGAAGCGTTGGACCCTGGACATCAGGGCCTCGTTCACCGACGAGACGACCTTGAAGTTCTACGGCATCGGCAACGCGTCTTCCCTCCCACCCGCCACCCTCGACGTGCGCGAGTCCGAATACGGGCGCATTCATCCGACCTTCTCCGTGGAAGGTCGCCACGCCGTCGCGCACAACCTTTATCTGCTGCTGGGGAGCGTCTACACGCACAACTGGCTCACGGTGCCCGCGGGCGGGACGCTGGCCACCACGCACGACTCGGGCCCCGCCGATATGCGCGCGATGCTGGGAAGCTTCGACGCTCACGGCGTCGAGCTGCTCGAGGCCGGCGTCGAGTACGACTCACGCGACAACGAGATCATCACGCGGCGCGGGGGCTTTCACGCGTTGCAGGTCCGCTACAGCCCGCACATCTCCAGCGAGCTGCCCTACCCTTACGAACAGATCGATCTGACCAGCCGGGTGTACGCCACGCCGATTCCTCGCTGGCTGACGTTGTCGGCGCGCGCGGTGGGGGACGTGTTGCTCGGCTCGCCGCCATTTTACGAGCTGGCGCGCTTCAACCAGACGCCGGCCATCGGCGGCGTCAACGCCGTCCGCGGCGTTCCCGCGCAGCGCTACTACGGAAAGGTGAAGCTGTTCGGAAACTTCGAGGCGCGCAGCGAGCTGTGGCCGTTCCAGCTTCATGGCAAGAACCTGATCCTGGGCGCCGCGGCGTTCGTCGACGCCGGTCGCGTCTGGACCGAGCTCGACCACAGCCACCCCGACCTCGACGGAACCGGGCTCGGCATCAAGTACGGAATCGGCGGCGGGCTGCGCCTGCAGGAAGGGCAGACCTTCGTCGTTCGCGCCGACCTGGCCTGGTCGCCCGACGCGCGGCCGGTCGGCGCCTACTTCGCGGCGGGCGAGATCTTCTAGCCGCGTTACCCATCCGGAACGCGGCTTCATCTCGTTCATCGTCGATCGTTTCTCGTTGGTCGTCTTGCGGCCGGACTGCTGGCGTATAGACTTGACGCTCGCTCGACGGACTGCCGAAAAGCGTCGGGGCGGAGGACGAACGCCGTGAGTGATCGGGACCGAAATGTGTCATCCCGCCGGCGCTACGAGCTGGCGGCGGCCGCGGTGGTCGCGGTCCTGGTTGCGAAGCTCGTCCTGGCCAAGGCCCTCGGGCGCGAGGCTCCGGCGGCGTTCTTCGGGCTCGGCGTGCTGTCGGCCGGTTGGTTCGCCGGCGCGCGCGCCGCGCTGGCGGCCACGTTCCTGCTGGTCGCGTCCGAAGCCGCCTTGTTCGGCGCGGCCGGCGAACAGGTCGCCCTGCTTCTGACGGAGGGCCTGGTGATGAGCGCGCTCGTCCGCGCGATGACCCGCGCCCGGTTTGCGCGCGCCCTCCCGGAAGCCGCCGCCCGCCGTCATCTGGAGATTCTGGCCGACCTGGGCGCCGCTCTTTCCGGGGCCCTCACCCGGGAGGAGGTGGCCGCCGTCGTCGTGGGGCGAGGCGCGAAGGCGATGGTCGCCGACATCTGCACGCTCTACGTGATGGATGACTGGGATGGTTCACTCGAGCTGATCGGGGACGCCGGCGTGGCCCCCGAGGTGCTCGCTCGCATTCGTCGCATCTCGGAGAGCGACAACAGCCCATCGTTCGACACGCTGAAGAGTGAACGGCCGCTGTGGGTCGAGACCGAGGAGCAATACAAGGACCTGTTTCCGGCGCTCTTCACCATCGCGGCCGAGGCGCCCCGCGCCCGGGCCTTCTGGAGCGTGCCGCTGATCGTCGAAGGGCGACCGTTCGGACTGCTCGGGATGGGCTTCTACGAACCGAGGCGCTTCTCGCCGGACGAGCGAACGTTCGTCGAGACGTTCACCGGCTATTGCGCGCAGGCGGTCCGCCGGGCCCAGCGCCTCGAGGCGGAGCAGCGAAGCCGCCGAGCCGCCGAGCACGCCGAGGCGTCGCTGTCGACGACGTTGCGAAGCATCGGCGACGCCGTCATCACCACCGACAACGTCGGCCGGATCACCTTCATGAATCCGGTCGCCGAACAGCTGACGGGGTGGGGGGAGGCCGAGGCCCGCGGTCGCCCACTGCGCGCCGTGTTCCGCATCGTCAACGAGCACACCCGGCGCGAGGTGGAGAGCCCCGTCGACAAGGTGCTGAAGGAAGGGGCCGTCGTGGGCCTGGCGAACCACACCGTCCTGCTGGGCCTGCGCCCCGGTCAGGAGACGCCCATCGACGACAGCGGCGCCCCCATCCGCGACGAGTCGGGCGTGCACGGGGTGGTGCTGGTGTTTCGCGATGTCAGTCACAAGAAGGATGAAGAGGCGCGCCGGACCTTCCTGGCCGATGCCACCTCGACGCTCGCGTCATCGCTCGATCATCATGCGACGCTGACCCGCCTGGCGGAGTTGCTGGTTCCCCGCTTCGGCGACTGGTGCGCCATCGACGTGGTGGACGCAGAGTCGCAGCATCCGCGGCGGCTGGTGGTGACCCACACCGATCCGGCGAAGGTGCGGCTGGCACGGGAGCTCGCCGAGCGCTACCCCGACGCTCCCGACGCCGCGACCGGTGTACCGAACGTGCTGCGAACGGGCCAGTCCGAGCTGCACGCCAACATCACCGAGGAGATGGTGATGGCCGCCGCGCGGGACGACGATCACCGTCGCATCCTGGCCGGCCTCATGTTGCGGTCGGCGATGATCGTTCCCTTGCGCACGCGCGGGCATACCCTGGGCGCCATCTCGCTCGTGTACGCCGAATCGGGCAAGTCGTACACCGCGGACGATCTGGCGTTCCTCCAGGACGTGGCCCGGCGGGCCAGCATCTCCATCGACAACGCGCGGCTGTTCGAGTCGGAACGCCGCGCCCGCACGGCCGCCGACGTCGCCAACCGTACCAAGGACGAGTTCCTCGCCACCATCTCGCACGAGCTGCGCACGCCCCTCAACGCCATTCTGGGTTGGGCACGCCTGATGACGAAGACGCCCAACGACGAGGCCCGCCGCGTCAGGGCCGTCGAGATCATCGATCGGAACGCAGTCGCCATGGCCCAGCTGATCGAGGACCTGCTCGACGTGTCGCGCATCATCAGCGGCAAGGTCCGCCTGGAAGTGGGGCCGGTCGACATCGATCGCGTGCTCCAGGCGGCCGTCGACTCGGTGCGGCTGGGCATCGAGGCGAAGGACCTTCGCCTGCGGGTCTCCATGGGCGGCGAGCTCGATCTCCTCCGTGGTGACGTGAACCGGTTGCAGCAGGTGATGTGGAACCTGCTGAGCAATGCCGTGAAGTTCACCGGGAAGGGGGGCCGCATCGACGTCACCGTCGAGCGGAGGGCGACCGCCGTCGAGATCAAGGTCGCCGACAGCGGCAAGGGGATCGGCGCCGACTTTCTCCCCTACGTCTTCGACCCGTTTCGGCAGGCCGACGGCAGCATCACCCGGGCGCAGGGGGGGCTGGGGCTGGGGTTGGCCATCAGCCGCCACCTGGTCGAGCTGCACGGCGGCTCCATCAGGGTCGAGAGCGCGGGGGATGAGCAGGGCGCGACGTTCACGGTGTCGCTCCCCACGGCGCCGGATGCCCTGCCCCGGTCGCATCATGGACAGCCCCCGCGGACGGCGCTCGCGGAGGAGCGCCCCCCGCAGCTTCTGGGCTTGAAGGTCCTGGCCGTGGACGACGACAGCGACGCGCGCCATCTGGTCCAGACGGTCCTGGAGGAATGCGGCTCCGCCGTGCGCCTCGCCTCCACGGTGGCAGAGGCCATCGAGGCGTTCGAGGAACAGATCCCCGACGTGTTGCTGTCGGACATCGGAATGCCGGGCGAGGACGGCTACGCCCTGATTCGTCGGGTTCGCGCGCTATCGACGCGCGCGGGTGGCGGCGTTCCGGCCGCCGCCTTGACCGCCTATACCCGCGCCGAGGATCGCCTGAAGGTGCTGGACGCCGGTTACACCGTGCATGTCCCCAAGCCTGTGGCGCCGGACGAGCTGATCGCCGTCGTCGCGAATCTGGCCCAGCTGGCCCGTCGAAGCTCCGACGTCGTCGGCTGACGTGACGGCTATTTCAGGGGCGGCGTCGTCTTCCCCATCGACTCGAGGAGGGTCTTCATGTCCTCGGCATGCTCCTCTTCGACGGCGAGGATCGATTCCAGCATCCGGCGCGTCGTGACGTCTCCGTCGCCGATGTAGCGGATCATCTCCGAGTAGGACTCGATGGCGATCCGCTCGGCCACCAGATCTTCCTGGATCATGTCGTACAGGTCGACCCCCGGAACGTATTCGGCATGGCTGCGCATCGCCAGCCCCTGCGGGTTGAAGTCGGGCTCACCGCCGAGCTGGGTGATGCGGGCCGCGATCTGGTCGGCGTGGCCCTGCTCTTCCGTCGCATGCTGCGCGAATTCGGCGGCGACCGCCTCGGCGTTGATCCCTCGCGCCATGAAGAAGTGGCGCTTGTAGCGCAGCACGCAGACGATCTCGGTGGCGAGCGCCTGATTCAGCAGGTCGATGACGACCGCGAGATCGCCGTGATAGGCCGCGGTGACGGCCCCCTTCTCGATGTGCTCGCGGGCGCGGCGCCGCAGCTCCGCGATGTCGGTCAGGAAAGGTTTGTTCGCTTTTTGGGCTGTGTTGGTCTGTGTCATGTGATCTCCGCCAGCGGGTCGTGCAGAGCCCGTGCCATCCGCGCCGCCGAGGTTTCTGGGCTCGAGGGAGGGGCCCGTTACGCCTCGGGGACGGCCCGCTCGTTCAGAACGACGATCCGGTACGGGGCGGAAACGCCGGCGGTGTCGACTGCCCGGTCACCAGCGTGTCGAGTCTGTCCGCGGCGTCGTCCGGTCCATCGATGTCGGATTCGAGCACGGGATAGGCGGCCTCGGCATCTGGCTGTTTCCCCGTGGTCAAGCCGTACAGGCCGATCAGCACGTGCGCGCCCCCCAGCATGAAGAAGCTCCACCCCCACCCCACGCGCATGGCGATCAGGCGGGCCAGCCCTGCCACCAGAAACAGATAGCCGATCACCACGAAGGGGCCGTACATCAGCAGCGCGCCCAGCCGGGCCAGGCCTCGAACGTCGTCCCCCATGAACTCGACCCGGACAAGGTTGATGCGTGTGCCAAGCAGCCGCTGGATTCGCAGCATCGGCAGACGCGCCCTCAGACGAATCGCCCCGATTCGGTCATTCATGATCATCCTCCTCGATCCCCTGCGGCCGTCACGGAACCTCGCCCGACGCCGTGGCGGCGCGCGCGGAAGAAGAGAACGAAGTGAATGCGCGCGCCCGCGCCAGCATCCGTACGGCACCTTCGGTCACGACGCGATAGGCGGTCTCCGAACGGGACCCCGTCGTCCAGGCTTTCGCCGCGTCGAGGCTCAACAGAAAGGAGGTCACGCAAACGACGGCGAACAGAAACATGGCCATCCGCCAGGGGCGGCGAACCGCACGCGACGCCTGCAAGTCGAACGTCGTCTCGGCGACGTCGACCGCCCCGGCCGAGGAAGCGGTCGCCTCCGATGCGCCTGCGTCCTGGGCCAGATCGACCGCGACCGCCTCCTGCAACGCGGCCGCGAACTCCACGGTTGACGCGAACCGACGGTCGCGATCCTTGCTCATGGCGCGCCTGATGACCGCATCGGTGCGATCGCTGGGCCAGCCCACGAAGTGCCTCAACGCCGCGGCCTCTTCGTGGACGACCTGATACAGCACCGCCACGGGAGACGAGCCGCGAAACGGCTCTCGTCCCGTGAACAGGTAATACGCCAGGATTCCGAGGGCGAACTGGTCGGCGCGGTGATCGACGGCGTCGCTGGCCCCTTGGGCCTGCTCGGGTGCCATGAACTCCGGCGTTCCGATCAAGGCGGCCTCGACGGTGATACGCGGGAAGTCCCGGGTCTTCGAGACCCCGAAGTCGACCACCTTCACGTAGACGCTGTCGTCCTCCGTGCGCACCAGCATCACGTTCTCTGGCTTCAGATCCCGATGGACGATGCCGTGCGCGTGCGCGGCCCCCAGGGCGCTGGCGACCTGCGTGATGATCTGGCTGACCCGCTGGGGGGGCAGCGCCCGCTGCTTCGCGGTGACGCTCCGCAGATCGCTCCCCTCCGCCAGCTCCATCGCCAGGTAGGGGACCCCCTCCGCCGTCACGTTGAAGTCGAACACGCGCACGATGTGTGGATGGTGCAGGCCCGCCATGATCTTGGCCTCGGTGCGAAACCGCGCCAGCAGACTCTCGTCGGACACCAGATCGCGATGCAGAACCTTGATGGCGAGGGCCCCCTGCAGCCGCTCATGCGTGGCGCGGTACACGTCGCCCATCCCCCCCGAGGCGATGAGCCCGTCGATGCGATACGTGTCCTGCAAGACCGTTCCCGGCTCGAACGGGACGTTCCCGATCGTTTCGTCGTCCGAACCCGAGTCCGGCACGGGAACGGCCCACTTGGCGTGACCGAGTGTCGTGGTCCCCGTAGTCCCCTGCAGCGTGCTCACGGGGTTGCCTGCTCCAAGTCCCGTGCCAAGCTGGCGGCCCCGGGGCGACGCCCGTTTATCCGGGCGGCGTTACCAGGTGGCCACGTGGCGTATCGTCCGCCACCCCGTCCAGCCCTACGGGCCCGGGGTGTGGGCCGCCGGCACCTCGTCCTCGCGGGTGCGCTCATACGCCCGGAGCAGCTCGGCCACGCT
>DASYCK010000112.1:0-18841 GCA_036500205.1 Polyangia bacterium
CCCTGCTGACGTTTTTCGCGACCACGGCGGTGGCGACGGCGCTGTTCTGGGCGTCGAAGGTCGTCCCCTTCCTGCACCACAACCTGCACGCGTTCATCGCCGTGCTGTTCTTCTACGCGCCGGTGGCCGCCGGTCGGTTGACTGGTCGGCCCTTCGATTTTCACGACGCCGGGCTGACCTTGCAGCCCGTGAAGACGAACGCCGCGGTGTTGCTGGCGGCGGTCGGCATCGTGTTTCCGCTGTTTTTCGCGGCGTTCTTCGTCTTCTACGGCGCCGTGTGCGCGCCGCTATCACACGGACTGCCCTCGATGCTGGCGCGCCTCTGTCCGGGCGGTTGGCTCGGGTGGACCGGGGGACACCTGCGGCTGCCGCAGGGATTTCTGCTGCTGGCGGCGAATCAGCTGCTGGTGGTGGCGCTCCCCGAGGAGGTGTTCTTCCGCGGTTACCTGCTGCAGCGACTGGAGAGCCGCTGGCCCCCCCACGTCCGCGTCGCCGGTGCCCAGGTGGGCTGGGCGCTGGTCGCGTCGGCGGTCCTGTTCGCGCTCGGTCACGTGCTGGTCGACTTCAACCCCCAGCGGCTGGCGGTGTTCTTTCCGGCGCTGATCTTCGGCTGGATGCGGGCCCGCACCGGCTCGCTCGCCGCGGGGGCCGCCTTCCACGCGCTGTGCAACCTGTTCGCGGACGTCCTGCACACGAGCTTCTTCTAGGAAAATGACCCTCGGCTAGACGGATCGGAAGGGATATAGTTCAGCGACAATTCCCCCGAAAACGCCTCTATTCGCCAGGGACATCACAGAACATGCGAAAACGGATTCTGGTCACGGGGGGCGCCGGCTTCCTTGGGTCGCATCTGTGCGACAAGCTGCTCGGCCTCGGTCACGAGGTGGTCTGCCTCGACAACTTCTTCACCGGGCGCCGCCACAACATCGAGCACCTGCTGGACAGCCACCGGTTCGAGCTGGTTCGCCAGGACATCTGCGATCCCATCCTGTTCGAGGTCGACGAGGTGTTTCACCTCGCCTGCCCCGCGTCGCCCATCCACTATCAGAAGAACCCCGTGCGGACGATCCGCACCTGCGTGCAGGGGACGCTGAACATGCTCGACATGTGCCGCGAGGTGGGGGCGCGAATCATGATCGCCTCCACCAGCGAGGTCTACGGCGACCCGCTGACCCACCCGCAGGTGGAGTCGTACTGGGGCAACGTCAACCCCATCGGTCCGCGCGCCTGCTACGACGAAGGCAAGCGCTGCGCCGAGGCCCTGACCGTCTCGTACGCCCGCCAGTACGACGTCCCCGTGCGCATCGCCCGCATCTTCAACACCTACGGCCCCCGCATGCTGGAGGATGACGGCCGGGTCGTCTCGAACTTCATCTGCCAGGCCCTGCGCGGCAACCCCATCACGGTGTTCGGCGATGGCGCCCAGACCCGCTCGTTCTGCTACGTCGAGGATCTGATCGACGGCTTCGTGCGGCTGATGGGCTCGGCCGAGGAAGCTCCCGTGAACCTCGGCAACCCGGGAGAGTTCACCATGGTCGAGCTGGCGGAGAAGGTGCGCGCCCTCACCGGTTCGCGCTCCCCGCTCGTGCACGAGCCGCTCCCCACCGACGATCCGGTGCGCCGCCGCCCCGACATCACCCGCGCCGTCGACATCCTCGGCTGGAAGCCGAACATTCCGCTCGACGAGGGGCTGGTGCGGACGGTCGACGACTTCAAGCGCCGCATCGCCGGCGCCTGACCGCCGGGCGTCCGCCTCAGCCGGACGCCTTGCTCTTCTCGACGTAGCGGAGCCGCAGATCGTACAGCAGGCTCTCGACCAGGTTCGCCTCGGGGGGCGTCAGGTTCCCCTTCGTCTTCTCCTGCAGCATGGCGATCACGTCGATGGTGTGCGCCGCCAGCGGCAGATCGACCTCGCCCGGGGCCCCGTCGGGGCCGTCGAGCTCGCCCAGGTGGTACAGGGTCGAGCTGCCCAGCGACAGAATGAACGTGTGAAAATCGATGGGCGGGTAGGCGTCGCCCGACGACGCGCCGTGCAGATCGGACGACGAGGGGAGGTCGGCGGCGGCCTCTCCGGCCGGCCCCGCGACAGGCGCGTCGGCTGATTCCCCCGCGCCGCTCGCGAAGGCGCGACGGTCACTGACGGTGAAACCGGGCTTCTTTTCGTCTTCGTTCCCCGACGCCATCGCGAAACTCTACGACGGATGGCGGGCGTTTCAACCCCGCGGCCTGATCCGGCGCGCTGACCGCCCTACTCGTCGGCGCCGACGGTCTCGTCCGTGTCGTCGCTGTCGTCGAGATCTTCCTCGGGCGGCGCGACCTTTTCGGTCGCATCGGGCAGCGCCTTCAGGTGCTTCTCGTAGTCCTTGCGGGTGATGTTCCCCTTCTTGATGTTGCGTTCCAGGGTGCGAACATCGAAGGCGCGTTGGGGCTTGACGTCGTTCTCGCGAGGGCTGCTCATGGCCGGGAAGAGCTAGCACACTTCCGGCCCCGATCAAAAGGGGGGTTGCCTGATCCGCCAATCCGTGGAAATAGGCTGCCTGCCTCGCCGGTTGTAAGCTCGCCGCCCGCAAAAGGAGACCGCCGCATGGATGTCCGGGTCATCAACGAGATGGTGCAGAAACAGTCCGCTTTCGTCGACAAGCTGACCGCCGAGGTCGGCAAGGTCATCGTCGGCCAGAAGGCGATGATCGAGCGCATCCTCATCGGCCTGCTCACCGGCGGCCACGTGCTGCTCGAGGGGGTCCCCGGCCTGGCCAAGACGCTGACCGTCAAGACCCTGGCCGACGCGCTGCAGATGCGGTTCTCGCGGGTGCAGTTCACGCCCGACCTGCTGCCCGCCGACATCGTCGGCACCGTCATCTACAACCAGGCCCGCAGCGAGTTCATCTCGAAGAAGGGGCCGATCTTCGCGAACCTGGTGCTGGCCGACGAGATCAACCGCGCCCCCGCCAAGGTGCAGTCGGCGCTGCTCGAGGCGATGCAGGAGCGGCAGGTGACCATCGGCGACACCACCCACCCGCTCCCCTCGCCGTTCCTGGTCATGGCCACGCAGAACCCCATCGAGCAGGAGGGGACGTACGCGCTGCCGGAGGCCCAGCTCGATCGGTTCATGCTGATGATCAAGGTCGGCTACCCCACGCGCGAGGACGAGCGCGCCATCATGGACCGCATGACCTCCGGCATCAGCGTCCGCGCCGAGCCGGTGGCGACGCCCGAGGAGATCGCCGAGGCCCGCTCGGTGGTGGGACAGGTCTACATCGACGAGAAGATTCGCGACTACATCGTCAACCTGGTGCACGCCACGCGCGATCCGAAGGCCCACGGGCTGGGCGCCATGGCCGACTTCATCGCCTTCGGGGCCAGCCCGCGCGCCTCGATCTATCTGAACATGGCGGCGCGCGCGCACGCGTTCCTGCGCCACCGCGGCTACGTCACGCCCGAGGACATCAAGGCCATCGGCATCGACGTGCTCCGCCATCGCGTCATCCTCACCTACGAAGCCGAGGCCGAGGAGGTCACCACCGAGACGGTCATCCGCAAGCTGTTCGAGCACGTCGAAGTGCCGTGAGCCTCTCCCGCGAAACACTCCGGAAGATCCGGACCATCGAGATCGTGACCGAGCGCCTGGTGCGCGATCGGATGGCGGGGCAATACCACTCCGTGTTCAAGGGGAGCGGCATCTCGTTCTCCGAGGTCCGGCAGTACATGCCCGGCGACGACATCCGTCTCATCGACTGGAACGTGTCGGCGCGCATGAACGACGCCTACATCAAGCAGTTCACCGAAGAGCGCGAGATGACCGTGCTGCTGCTGGTGGACATGTCGGCCTCGGGGCGGTTCGGCTCGGCCGGGCAAGAGAAGCGGGAGCTGGCGGCGGAGATCGCGGCGGTGGTGGCGTTCTCGGCCATCCGCAACAACGACCGCGTCGGGCTGGTGGTGTTCACCGATCGGGTCGAGAAGTTCGTCCCCCCCAAGAAGGGGAAGAAGCACGTGCTGCGCGTGGTCAGCGAGATCCTGTCGTTCGAGCCACGCCATCCCGGGACGCGCATCGCCGCCGGGCTGGAGTTCCTGGGGCACGTGGCGCGCCGGCGCTCCGTGGCTTTTCTCGTCTCCGACTTCCTGGCGCCGCTCGACAGCTACGAGCGGGCGCTGCGCGTCACCTCGCGCCGCCACGACATCATTCCCGTGGCGGTGACCGACCCGCTGGAAGAAGCGTTGCCCTCGGTGGGCCTGGTCGAGATGGAGGATCCGGAGACCGGCGAGCTGGTGCTGTTCGACACCTCGGGCCCGGAGGCGCGCGCGGCCGAGAAGGAGGCCAGGAAGGCGCTGGAGGCGCGGCAGGCGCTGTTCCGCCGCCTGTCGATGGACGGCATCTCCGTGCGCACCGATCGCCCCTACCTGCGGGCGCTGAGCGCATTCTTCGAGGCCCGGGCGCGGAGGTTGCGACATTAAGACGCGCCGACAAGCAGCGATCGTCATCGCGACGCTGGTCGCGTGGGCAGCCGCGCGCGCAGCCGTCGCCGTCGCCGACGTCGCGGCGCCAGCACCGGCGGTCCCCGCCGCGCCGGCCAGCCCGCCCGATCCGGGCGCGCCCACGGTGGCGGCGCGCCTCGATCGCGCGGTGGCGCACGTGGGCGATCCCGTCACCCTGACGATCACGGCGGTGGCCAAGCGGGGCGTCCCCGTGAACCTCCCCAACGTGCTCGAGATCGATCCGTTCTCGGTCCTCGACCGCTCCGAGACGGAGACGGATCTGGGCGACGGTCGGGTGCGCCGCGAGTTCAACGTGAAGATCGCCGCGTACGAGCCGGGGCCGCAGACGGTCCCCGCCGTCGAGGTGACCTACCTGGGCAGCGGCGGCGACGTGCGCCAGACCCGCACCCAGCCCATCGAGCTGAAGATCGCCAGCCTGATCGCCAACGAGCCCGAGCCGGCGCTGAAGGACAACGCCCCCCCCGTCGCCGTGATGAAGCAGGACCTGCGGCTCGTCTACGTCGCCGGTGGACTGCTGGCGGCGCTGCTGGGCGCGCTCATCACCTGGCTGGTCGTCCGGCGGCTGCGCCAGCGGGTGGTGGTTCGCCCCGGCCCGCCGGCGCGCCCCGCGCACGAGATCGCGCTCGAGCGCCTCGATCGCCTCGGCTCGTACGGATTTCTGGAGAACGCCGACAACCGCCCGTTCTATTTCGCGGTGTCCGAGATCATCCGCGACTACCTGGGCGGACGGTTCGGCTTCGATTCGCTCGAGCTGACCACCGACGAGCTGATGGCCGAGTTGCAGCGGCGCGCCGGCCGCGAGCTGGTGCTGGCCGAGATCGGTCGCTGGCTGTCGTCGTGCGACCTGGTCAAGTTCGCCAAGGTGTCGCCGTCGGCGACCGAGGCGCGCGGCACCCTGGAGCTCGCCATCCGCATCGTCGAGTCGACCCGCCCGCACCCGGCCCCGGGGCCCGCGGTGCAGGAGGTGGCGCATGCCTGAGCCGCTCGTGCCGGCGGCGCCGCCCGCCGCCCGTCGACCCATCCCCACGCGCGCCCTGCTGGTGCTCCTGCTCGGCGTGGCGGGCATCTACGCCTTTCTGCTGCGCAACGAGGAGGGGTTCCGCTTCGCCCATCCGGGGGCGCTGGCGCTCGGCCCCATCGCCGTGGCGATGATCTTGTGGACGGTGTTCCGCCGCCCCGCCGATCGGCTGGCGTCGTTTCGCCACCCGCGCGCGGGGGCGCTGCGCGCCCAGAAGGCCGGCCTGGTGGCGCGCCTGCGCGATCTCCCCACGGTGCTGCGGCTGTTCGCGGTGGTGCTGCTCGCCGTGGCTCTGGCCCGGCCCCAGACCTCGCGCGCCACCAGCGATCTCGAGCTGGAAGGCATCGACATCGTCATCGCGCTCGACATCTCGGGCTCGATGCAGGAGACCGATCTGGCGCCCAATCGCCTCGACGCCGCCAAGATGGTCATCGAGCGGTTCGTGCGCCAGCGCCCCAACGATCGCCTGGCCCTGGTGGTGTTCGGGCGTGACGCCTACACGCACGTGCCGCTGACCCTGGACCACGGCACCTTCCTGCGCATGCTGGGCGAGCTGCAGGTCGGCATCATCGACGGGCGGGGGACGGCCATCGGCAACGGCATCGGCGTGGCGCTGAACCGGCTGCGCCATTCGGAGGCGAAGAGCAAGGTGATCATCGTCCTCACCGACGGCGACAACAACGCGGGCAACATCTCGCCCATCCAGGCGGCGCGCTTCGCGCAGACCCTGGGCGTGAAGATCTACACCATCCTCGCCGGCGACAACGGCGCCAGCGGGCCCGATCCGACCGACGGCCGCCAGCGCCAGCCGGTGAATCCCAAGCTGCTGGAAGAGATCGCCTCGATGACCGGTGGCGCGCCCTATCTGGCCACCGACACGAAGGCCCTGGCGAAGAACTTCCAGAGCATCCTGGAAGATCTCGAGAAGTCGCGCCTGCACGATCGCGGCGTGCTCTACGGCGAGCTGTTCCCGAAGTTCCTCGGCCCCGCCTTTCTCGCGCTGCTGCTGGAGATGGCGCTTCGCCTGACGCGCTGGAGGCGCTTGCCCTGATGCGCTTCGGCGATCCCCGCTTGTTGTGGCTGTTGCTGGTGGTGCCGGCCGCGATCCTCGCCACCACCCTGGCGTTCCAGCAGCGGCGACGCCTGCTGGGGCGGCTGGGGGAGACCGCGCTGGTGCGGCGCATGACGGCGGGCGTGTCGGTGCCGCGCAAGATCGTGCGGGCGGCGTTCGTGATCACCGCCATCGCGCTGGCGGCGCTGGCGCTGGCGCGGCCGCAGGCGGGGGGACGCGCCAAGCTGAGCCGGCAGCAGGGGCTCGACCTGATCGTGGCGCTCGATTTTTCGAAGTCGATGCTGGCGAAGGACGTCTACCCGTCGCGGCTGGAGCGAGCCAAGCGCGAGCTCGAGCGGCTGATGGATCACCTGGCGGGCGATCGCATCGGCCTGGTGGCGTTCGCGGGCGAGACGCTGACCTATCCGCCCACCACCGACTACGCCGCCGTGAAGCTGTTCTGGCGTGACCTCTCCCCCTGGGACATGCCGGTGGGGGGCACCGCGCTGGGGCGGGCCATCCGCGCCGGAAGCGACATCCTGACCCACCTGCGGGCCCAGCCCGGACAGTCCGATTCGCCCGCGCAGGCGAGCGGCCGCTCGCAGGTGATCCTGCTGCTCACCGACGGCGAGGACACGGAGAGCGAGCCGATCGAGGCGGCCGAGGAGGCCTCCAAGCTGGGCATCAAGGTGTTCACGGTCGGCATCGGCTCGCGCTCGGGTGAGCTCATCCCCACCTTCGACGAGCACGGCCAGGTCACCGGCTACATGAAGGACGCCGACGGAAAGTACGTGACGTCGCGGCTGGGCGAGGAGACGCTGATGAAGATCGCCCAGAAGACGGGCGGCGCCTACCTGCACGCCGACGCCAGCCAGTTCGGCGTGGAGCAGGTCGAGGCCGCCCTGCAGAGCCTGAAGCGAACGGAGAACGAGGCGCGGGTCGTCAAGGAGTACGACGACATCTACGAGGGGCTGCTGTTTCCGGCGTTCCTGCTGCTGGTGGGCGAGGCGTGCATGAGCGACCGGCGCCGGTCGCCGCGGCGCGCGCCCACGCCCCCCGCGCAGGGGAAGGCTTCGCCATGACCCGGCGGGTGTCGGCGCTGGCGCTGTTCGCGGCGCTGTTTCCGTTTCTGACGGCGTTCGATCTCATTCGCAGCCCCAGCGGCGCCGTGACCGCCGGCAATGCGGCCATGACGGCCGGTAAACCGACCGACGCGCTGGCCGCCTACGACAAGGCGGTGGCCGAGCTGCCCGCCGAGCCGGGCGTGCACTTCGATCGCGGGACCGCGCTGGCGGCGCTGTCGCGCTTCGACGAGGCCGGCGAGGAGTTCCTGCGCGCCACCGAGGCCAAGGATCCCGCCCTGAAGGCCGCCGCTTTCTACAACCTGGGCAACGCCTTCATGAAGAAGGACAAGTTCAAGGAGGCGATCGAGGCCTACAAGCGGACCTTGGCGCTCGCCCCCACGGACGAACGAGCGAAGTGGAACCTGGAGATCGCGCTGAAGAAGAAGCGCGACGACGACAAGAAGAAAGAAGATCAGAAGAACAAGGACGACAAGGACAAGAAGAAGGACGACAAGAAAAAGGACGACAAGAAGGACCAGGACAAAAAAGACGACCAGAAGAAAGACCAGAAGGACGACAAGAAGAAAGAAGATCAGAAGAAGGACGACAAGAAGGACAAGCAGGACCAGCCGAAGGACGCGGACAAAGACAAGGACAAGGCCAACCAGCCCCCGCCCGAGGAGAAGCCTGCCGCCGAGCGCGAGATCGAGTCCACGCTCGACAGCCTGGAGAAGAGCCCCAAGGAGCTGGAGAAGCAGCGGGCCATGCTGCGGGCGGTTCGTCGCGCTCCCCCCACCCGCGACTGGTAGCTTCCCGCCCGATGCTCAATCTCCCCATCCGCCCGGCCCTCCGTCGTCATCTGACGGCCGGCCTCGCCGTGGCCGCCGTCATCGCCGCCGCCGCGCCGCGCGCCGCGCACGCCGAGCCGCCCCGCTTTCAGGCCGACGTCGACAGCAACCAGGTGCTGGTGGGCGACTCGTTCATCTACGAGGTGACCTTGGGGGTGGGCCAGGATCAGGTCAGCGACTACCGCCCCCCCGACTTCAAAGGTCTGCGCGTGCTGAGCGCCTCGCGCGCGCCCAACCAGTCGACGCAGATGCAGTTCGGCGGCGCCGGCATGTTCGTCGAGGTGAGCTACAGCTGGCGCTACCAGCTGGCGGCGCAGCAAAAAGGGAACATCACCATCGGCCCGGCGCGGGTCCGCGTGAACGGCCACGAGCTCCACACCAGCCCCGTCACCGTGGCGGTGGGTGGCGCCAGCGCCAACACGCCGCCCCCCCTTCCAGCGCCCGCGGGGAACACGAACGCCACGCCCGCTGCCCCCCCCACCGACGCGCCGCCGCCCGAGGCCGCCGACGGCGGCAGCTTCATCCGCCTGGTCACCGACAAGCAGAAGGCCTACGTCGGCGAGGCGATCGCCGCCACCTGGTTCCTGTACATGAACCAGCCGCACGACAAGTACGACACCCAGGTCGAGCCGACGATGGAGGGCTTCTGGACCGAGGACGTCACCTTGCCCAACCGGCGCGGCGGCATGGTGCTGAACGAGGAGCTGGTGCAGGGGCGCCGCTATCAGGTCGGCCCGGCCATGAAGAAGGTGCTGTTCCCGCTGCATGCGGGGCGCCTGACGGTGACGCCGATGGAGGCGCAGCTGTCGCGGGTCGACTTCTTCGGCACGGCCATGCGCAGCCAGCACGTGCGGTCCGCGCCGACCATCATCGAGGTGCTTCCGCTGCCGAAAGAAGGTCAACCGACCAATTTCGACGCCGCGAATGTGGGGACGTTCACCCTCGCCCGGCGCGTCGATCGCACCCAGGTGGCCGTCGGTGACGCCGTCACCTTGACCGTCGACATCGGCGGCCACGGCAACATCCGCAAGGTGGCGCTGCCGCCGTCGCCGAAGCTCGACGGCTGGAAGACGTACGATCCCCGGGTCCAGATCAACGTCGATCCGGGCAACGGCGTCGAGGGGACGAAGACCGCCGAGATCTTGCTGCTGCCCGAGCGCCCCGGCACGTTCACCATCCCCGGACAGACGCTCGATTTCTTCGACCCCGCGTCGGGTCGCTACGAGCAGGCCATCACCACCCCCATCGCCGTCACCGTCACGGGAACGGCGATCGCGGCGACGGGCGCCGGGGGGGCCAGCGGGCCCACCGCCGCCGCCGGCGCGGGGATCGAGAACGTCATCGCCACCGAGATCCGCCCCATTCACAACCGCACCGAGCTGCGGCGCGAGCTGGGGGCCACCTTCCTGCGCACGCGCGGTTTTCTGGGCGTCCTGCTGGCGCCGCCCCTGCTGTTCGGGCTGGTCGTGTTCGGCTTCGGGTTACGCGATCGGCTGACCGAGGACAGCGGGGCCACGCGCCGACGCCGCTCGCGCAAGAAGGTGCAGGCGCACTTCGTCGCCGCCGAGGCGCACCGCCGCCGCCGCGAGCTGGCGGCGTTCCACATCGAGATCGATCGGGTCATTCGCGAGACGATGTCGCATCGCCTGGGCGTCCCCGTCGCGGGCCTGCGCATGGACGAGGTGCGCGCGCATCTGGCGGCGCTGGGCCTGGCCGAAGCGGACGCCGACCGCGTGGTGGCGCTGCTGGAGGAGTGCGACCGGGCCCGCTTCGCGCCGGGCAGCGTGCCGAGCGACGACGCGGCGCTGGGCGCCACGCTCGATCGCGCGGTCGAGGCGGTCGGTCTGCTGGAAGGCGCCAGCCGAGGGGGCGCGGCGTGACGTTCCGATCTCGCCTGACCGTGGCGCTGCTGCTCGCGCTCGCTGTCGGTCTGCTGCGGCCGGCGGCCGCGCACGCCGACCTGCTCGACGACGCCTGGAAGCGCGGCAACGACGCCTACCTGCGCGGCGACTACGCGGGCGCCGTCGCCGCCTACGAGCAGCTCGATCGCCAGCAGGTCACCTCGTCCGAGCTGACCTTCAACCTGGGCAATGCCTACTACCGCCAGGGACAGCTGGGGCGCGCCATCTGGTGCTGGGAGCGATCGCTGGCGCTCGATCCCGATCAGGACGATGCCCGCTACAACGTCGACCAGGCTCGCAGGGTGGAGAGCACGCGCGTCGAGGACAAGATCGAGGGCGCCGAGCGCGAGGCGACCTGGATACGACTGGTGTCCCAGCTGTCCGCCTCGACGGAGACGTGGCTGTTCGTGGGGCTCTACCTGGCGCTGTTCGTGGCGCTGGGCCTGCGCCTGCGCGCGCGGCGCCGGGGCGGGGCCGACGAGGGTCGCGGCGGCGCCTGGACGGCGCTGGCGGCGATCCTGGGCGTGGCCGGCGCGCTGGCGGCGCTGCTGCTGGTGGGGCGCGTGGCGATGGACCACGTCCCGTCCGGCATCGTGCTGGGCGACCAGATCGCGGTGAAGGAGGGCGCCGACCCGAACTACAAGACCAGCTTCAACGTCCACGCGGGGCTGCGCGTCCGCCTGCTGGACCGGGACCAAGACTGGGTGCGCATTCGCCTGGCCAATGGCCTGGAAGGCTGGGTGCGCGACCGGGATGTCGGTCGCCTGTGATGTGATCTGGATGTGATAGACCAAGGCATGGCCGAACCGCACTTCGAAAAGCACGTCTTCATCTGCACGAACAGCCGCGATGCCGACAACCCCAAGGGGTCGTGCGCGGCCAAGGGAGCCGACGACGTGCGCGATCTGTTCAAGCAGATGCTGCACGAGCGCGGACTGAAGTCGCGCATCCGCGCCAACGCCGCCGGCTGCCTCGATCAGTGCTCGCGCGGCGTGGCCGTGGTCGTCTATCCCGGACAGATCTGGTACGGCGGGGTCACGGTGGATGACGTCGCCGACATCGTCGACCAGCACCTGGTGGGTGACGTCCCGGTCGAACGCCTGCGCATGAAGTAGTTTCGCTAGTGCGGTGCACTAGGGAGACGCGAGCGCGCGCAGCCGGACGTCGAGGCGCGAGCCGCGCAACGCGACGTCCGCGTTTCGCACGGCGATGCCCAGGGCCTTGCGCGTGCCGACCAGCACCACGAGCTGGCGCGCCCGCGTGACGGCCGTGTACAGCAGGTTCCGCTGCAGCATCACGAAGTGCTGCGTGTGCACGGGGACCACCACCGCGGGGTACTCGGACCCCTGCGCCTTGTGCACGGTGGCGGCGTAGGCGAGCTGCAGCTCGTCGAGCTCGTCGGTCACGTAAGGCACCTCGCGGTCATCGAAGGCCACGACCATCGCCGCGTCACCGTCGGTGCCGCCGTCCGTCGAGCCACCGGCGTCGGCGCGCACCACCCGGCCGATGTCGCCGTTGAAGACATCCTTGTCGTAGTTGTTGCGCACCTGCATGACCTTGTCGCCCACGCGAAAGACGCGGTTGCCGCGGGTCACGCCGGGGGCCGCCGCCGTCAGCGCCTCCTGCAACAGCGCGTTCAGGTTACCGGCGCCCAGCTCTCCCCGGTGCATCGGCGACAGCACCTGGATGTCGTGGGGCTGAAGGCCGTAGGCGCGGGGCAGCCGGGTCACCACCAGATCGCGGATCAGGGCGGCCGCCTTCGCCGGATCTTCTTCTTCCATGAAGAAGAAGTCGCGCCGCAGGGCTTCCGCGGGCGCCACCCCCTCCGCCGGACGCGTCCCCAGCTCGGGCATCTCGCCGTCGTGAATGCGGTGGGCGTTCCGGACGATCAGGCTCTGCCCGGCCTGGCGGAAGATCTCGGTCAAGCGAACGGTCGGCACGACGTCGGACGCGATCAGATCGCCCAGCACGGTTCCCGGGCCCACCGACGGGAGCTGATCGACATCACCCACCAGCACGAGCCGGCTGCCGGGCGCCAGCGCCGCCACCAGATCGGCCGCCAGCCGAACGTCCAGCATCGACGCCTCGTCGACCACCAGCAGATCGGCGTCGATGGGTCGGGACGGCGCGCGGCCGAACACCCCCTCGGCCGGGCGCCATTCCAGCAGGCGGTGCAGCGTCGTCGCGGTCTGCCCGGTCGCCTCGGACAGCCGCTTGGCGGCGCGCCCCGTGGGGGCGGCCAGCGCCACCTTGCACCCCTTGCGCGACAGGATCGAGACGATGCCGCGCACGATGGTGGTCTTCCCCACGCCGGGGCCGCCCGTCACCACCAGCACCCGCGCCCCGAGCGCCCGCGTGACGGCCTCGATCTGCTGGCGGGCCAGGCTGATCTTCGCCTCGGCCTCGTACCAGGCGATGGCGCGGTCGGCGTCGAGGGCGATGCCTTTCCCCGCGCCGCCGCCCGTGATCGCCTTGCCGATCCCCGCCACGCCGCTCTCCACGTCGTCGGACAAAAGCGCCTTCAGGCCGGCCGCCAGGGCCACCTCGGCGCGATGGAGCGCGACGGTGTACACCGCCTCGCCCCCCTCGAGCGGTCCCGCCTCGGGGCGCGCCTCGACCACCACCTCGCCCGCGCGCGCCAGGCGATCGATGGCCTCCTGCGCCAGCGGCTCGTCGGCGCCCAGCAGCGACGCCGCCTCGCGCACCAACCGCTCGCGCGCCACGAACACGTCGCCCCGGGTCGAGGCTTCTTCCAGCACGTGACGCACGCCCGCCTCGATGCGGGCGGGCGCCTCGGGCGCGATACCCAGCGCAACGGCCAGCTTGTCGGCCGAGAGAAAACCGATGCCCCACACGTCGAAGGCCAGGCGGTAGGGGTTCTCACGCAGTAGCGCGATGGCGGCCAAGCCGTAGCGCTTGTAGATGCGCGCCGCGAACGCGGGCGACACGCCGTACCCCTGCAGGAACACCATCACCTTCCGCACCTCGCGCTGCGCGCTCCACGCCTCGCGGATGGCGCGGGCACGCGTCGGCCCGATGCCCGGCACCTCGCTGATGCGCCCCGGATCGCGATCGAGCAGCTCCAGCGTCTCGATGCCGAACTTCTCGACGATGCGGGTGGCGTACTCGGGGCCGATGCCCTTGATCAAGCCTGACCCAAGGTATTTGCGCATCCCCTCCAGGGTGGCGGGCGCGATCTCGGTGAAGCCGGTGATGCGAAACTGGGGGCCGAAGCGCGGCGTGCTCTCGCGGCGCCCCGTGACGCGCAGGCGCGCCCCCACCGGCACGCCCAGCAGGCCGCCGACGACGGTCAGCGGCTCCGACGTGCCGTCGACAGCCAGCCGCGCCACCGTGAAGGTGCCGTCCGAGCCGGCGAACACGATGCGATCGACGGTCCCCTGCACCGTCTCCTCGCGCCCGGCGCCGCCGTCGGGCCCGTTGCTGGGGCGCATCCGATCGAAGAGATCCATGTCGTCGTGTGGCGCGCCGCGAGACCTAGGTCTCCTCGCCCTCGCTCGTCCGTTGCTCCTCGAGCCGCCGGTAGATCGTGCGCGTGGCGATGCCCAGCAGCTGCGCGCACAGCCGCTTGTCGCCGCCCGTGTGGGCCAAGGTCGCGTGAATCACCCGCCGCTCGATCTCCTCGAGCGGCGTCCCCACCGCGAACGTCAGCGACTTCCCGGCGCCCGGGTTGCCCGAGCCGCTGCGCACCTCGGGCGGCAGATCGTCGGCCTCGATGGCGCTCCCCCGCGACAGCACCACGGCGCGCTCGACGGTGTTCTCCAGCTCGCGCACGTTGCCCGGCCAGTCGTATCGGGCCAGCGCCTCGGCGGTGGCGCGGGAAAATCCCGCCAGCCGTCGTCCGTTGCGCTCGGCATAGAACTGCAGGAAGTGCTCCGCCAGCAACGCGACATCCTCCCGCCGATCGCGCAGCGGCGGAATCGGCACCGCGATGACGTTCAGGCGGTAGTAGAGATCCTCGCGAAAACGCCCCTCGCGCACCGCCGCGCGCAGATCTTGATTCGTCGCCGCCACCAGCCGCAGGTCGACCTTCACGGTGCGCCCCCCCAGCCGCTCCACCTCCCCTTCCTGCAACACGCGCAGCAGCTTCACCTGCACGTGCGTGGGGATCTCGCCGATCTCGTCGAGGAACAGCGTGCCGCCGTCGGCCTGCAGGAAGCGTCCGTCGTGCCGTTGCACCGCCCCGGTGAACGCCCCCTTCTCGTAGCCGAACAGCTCCGCCTCGAGGATGCTCTCCGGCAGCGCCGCGCAGTTCACCGGCACGAACGGCCCGCGCGCGCGCGCCGAGTAGTCGTGGATGGCGCGCGCCAGCAGCTCTTTCCCCGTCCCCGATTCGCCGAGCAGCAGCACCGTCGCCAGCGACGGCGCCGCCTGCATGACGATGTCCATGGTGCGCCGCCAGGGCAGCGACTGGCCGATGGGCGTGCGCTTCTTCTGCGCCGCCAGCTGCGCCCGCAGCGATCGATTCTCCTCGACGAGCGAGCGCTTCTCGAGCGCCTTGCCCACCACGCGCAGCAGGTGCGCGCGCTTCAGCGGCTTGGTGACGAAGTCGTACGCCCCCTGCTTCATCGCCTCGACCGCGTTCTCGACGGTGCCGTACGCCGTCATCAGCACCGTCTCCGTCTCGGGCGAGAGGCTGCGGCTCGCCTTCAGCAGGTCCATCCCCGACATGCCGGCCATCATCAGGTCGGTGATCATCACCGACACCGGCTCGCGCCGGATGATCTCCAGCGCCTCCGCCCCCGAGGTCGCCGTCAGCACCCGCAAGTGCTCGCGCTCGAAAACTTTTTGCAGTGAATCGACGATGCCGGGCTCGTCGTCCACCACCAGCAGCGTGGCCGGCGGCGTGCCCGGATTCGCTTGAAAAGTCGCTTCGCTCTCGGCGCTGGTCATCCTTGCAGTTTACGCCACAATGTCACCGGAGCTCCAGAAACGGCCACACTGGCAGACAGTTGCCATTGTGGCACCACCTCAGCTCCGCGCGCCGCTGGAGGCGGCCTTCGCGCGCTGGGTCGGCAAGCGGATGGTGAACCTCGCGCCATGACCCGGCTCGCTCTCCACCGAGATCCGGCCGCCGTGCCGCTCGATGATCCCGTGCACGATCGACAGGCCCAGGCCCGAGCCCTCGCCCACGTCCTTGGTGGTGAAGAACGGATCGAAGATGCGCGGCAGCACCTCGGCGGGAATTCCCGGGCCGTCGTCGCTGATGGTCAGCACCACGCTGTCGCCGTCGGGCTGGGCGCGAATCCGGATGGTGCCGCCCCCCGGCCGCCCCGAGATCGCCTGGGCCGCGTTCGTCACCAGGTTCATCACCACCTGATCGATCTGCCCGGGGAATCCCGTCACCCGCAACGCCGGGTCGACGAGCTTGTCGATCTGCACGTCCTTCAGGCGATGCCGCAGCAGATCCAGCGTGTCGTCCACGCTGCGCGACAGGTTCACCTCGCGCGGCTGCTCGTCATCGCCACGCGAGTAGTTGTGCAGCGCCTGCACGATGGCCTTGCTGCGGGTGGCGCCGCGCTGGATGACGGCCAGCATCTCCTCCGCCTCCCGGCCCCGCTCGCCGATGGTGGCCACGTCGGGGGCATCCGGCAGCGACCGGATCAGCTCCTCCAGCGGGCCGATGGTGTTGATGACGGCGTTGACCGGGTTGTTGATCTCGTGCGCGATCCCCGCCACCAGGCGCCCCATCGAGGCCAGCTTCTCGCTGCGCACCAGGTCGTCCTGGGCCCGTCGCAACTTCTCCAGCGCGTCGCGCAACTCGCCGTTCCGTTGCTCCAGCACCTCGGTGCGGCGACGCACCTCGCGTTCGAGATCGATGTTCAACGATTCGGTCGAGCGCAGCTTGTCGCGGAGCGCCCGCCGCATCTCCTCGAACGCGAACGTCAGGCGCCCGATCTCGTCGGCCTCGCCCGACGGCGGAACGGGCCGGGCCAGCTCGCCGCGCGCCATCTCCTCGCTGCGCTTCTCCAGCGCGCGAATGGGCGTGACGATGTCACGCACGATCAACAGCACCAGCCCCATGGAAACCGCCAGCACCAGGGTCACCGAAGCCACCAACGTCGACGTCTGGCGGGCCGGCGACAGCGCGAACAGCACCACCAGCCCCGACGTCAGCACCGTCACCGTGAGGAAGAAGCCGACCAGCTTGCTGCGCAGCCCCGCCGTCGACCGCACCTCGCTGACCGGCAGATGGTGCCGCGCCCCCAGCTGCCCCAGCAGAGGGCGCAGGATGTCCCGCAGCAACAAGATCTCGTACAGCCCCATGGCCAGCAGGATCAGCGACACCTCCGCCAGCAGGCGCAGCGCCGTGGCCGTGTCGAAGCCGATCACGCGGCGCCCGAGCGAGATCACCGCCAGCGCCGCCAGCATCGTCCACAGCACCTGATACGCGGCCAGGCGGTAGGGGAACGACTGCGCGGCGTTGAACGCCTCGATGGCCTTCGGCTCGTCGCGCGCCGGGCCGCGGATGGGCGGAAAGCGCACCGCCAGATCCAGGTAGCGCTCGAGCGGCAAGGTCCGGCGGTACAGCGACCGGCCACAGAAATAGAACGCGGGCAGCAGCGCCGGCGCCGTCAGCGCCATCATCATCGCGGCGTGCCGCGACGATAGATCGGTGAACACCGTGGTGAGCGCCGCGATGACGGCGTGGGTGATCCCCAGCAGGGCCAGCGCCGTGCGCGCCAGGCGTCGGCGGTACACCGACGCGAACACGCGCAGCGGATCGCTGTTGGGCAGGATGGCCCGGCGCGCGTCCTCGAGCAGCCGCTGCCAGGCCAGGCTGCGAATCGTCCCCGCCGCGCCGGCGTAGAGCAGCGCCATCGTCACCACGCCGGCCCCCGCGATCCACGGCTGGTGTCGCTGATGAACGAGCCCCACCGCCACCAGGATGGCGCTGATCAGCCACACGGCGATGCGCAGGCGCCCCGCCTCGATGGGGGCGCGACGGATCGCCTTCTCGACCTCGAGGGCGGCCGCGGGCGAGAAGGCCTCGCCCCGCCGCTTCATGGCGAGGGCGGCCCAGATCGGTCGCACGGCGGCGACGCTGCCCAGCAGTGAAAGCAGCCACAGGCCGACGAACCAGGGGGCGATCGTGACTACCACCGTGCGCGGCGACACACCCTCGGCCCCCAGCAGGACCACCGGCATCCCCACCAGACCCAGCTCGAGGACCAGCAGCGCCAGCTCGGCCACCAGCAGCCGCAGGCCGATTCGCCCCGGAATCCGGGGCGCCGCGCGGCGATCGCCCCCCGAGGGCGGCGCGGAAATCGGAAGCACCGAGGCCGTCACGCGCCCATTCTACCCACATTCGCGGGCGGCTCCTCTTCCGACAAATCCGCGCTACAGTTGGCAGCTCTCATGACGTGGGAAACCATCCGCAATCTGTTGCGCGACGAATGGGTCATTCTGTCGCTTCTTTTGTTCTGGTCGCTGGCGGGGTTGACGGTGATCTGCGAGCGGATCTATTCGCTGTGGAACGTGGTGCCCAAGTCGACCGCGTTCAAGAACAAGGTGATCGCGGCGCTGGAGGGTGGCGATCTGGCCAAGGCCTCCGCGCTGTGCGAGACGTCGCCCGGGCCACTGGCCGAGGTGTTCGAGCGCGGGCTGGTGGTCTTCCAGAAGACGCCCGGGAAGACCGCCGAGGCGGTCGGCTCGCAGCGCGCGGCGGCGGTGCTGTCGTTCAAGCGCTATCTGTGGGCGCTGGGCACCGTCGGCTCGTCGGCGCCGTTCGTGGGGCTGTTCGGCACCGTCGTCGGCATCTTGAAGGCGTTCCAGTCGATGTCGGTGGCGGGGACGGGCGGCTTCAAGGTCGTCTCGCAGGGCATCGCCGCGGCGCTGGTGGCGACGGCGGCGGGATTGCTCGTCGCCATCTACGCGGTCATCGCCTACAACTACTTCGTCGCGAAGATCAACGGTCTGGCCATGACGTACAAGCTGTTCACCGACGAGTTCCTGCTGGCGCTGGGCGACTACGCCAAGGTCAAGGCCGAGAGCAAGCCCGCGCCTGGGCAGGCGTAGGCGAAGTTCCATGGGCGTCAACGTTCACCTGGAAGAAGCGAGCGTCACCGGCGAAGAGGGCGGCGGCGACGGCGGCGCCGAGTCGGTGGTCGCGGAGATCAACATAACGCCGCTGACGGACGTCTTCCTCGTCCTGCTGATCATCTTCATGGTCACGTCGACGGCGATGGTCGAGTCCGAGGCGGCCTCCCGCGCCGGCATGAAGGTGGTGCTGCCCAAGGCGAACGCGGCCGGCCCGGTGTCGCAGCGGCGCAGCGATCCGGTCCTGACCGTCACGAAGGGGAACGAGATCTATCTCGGCCCCAAGAAGATCGCCGCCGCCGATCTGGAGGCCGAGATTCGCAAGGCGCTGCAGGCGGTCGGCTCGGAGACGCTGCTGATTCGCGGCGACAAGAATGTCTTGCTGGGGTCGGCGGTCGACATCATGT
>DASYCK010000113.1:0-9555 GCA_036500205.1 Polyangia bacterium
GAGCTTCTCGATGTTGGGCTTGAGCCGGGACCGATAGGACTCGCCATCGACCACGAGGTCGAAGGCGTTGTTCTTGAATCGATCGACGGCACTCTGCGCCAGCAGGGCGTCGTCGAAGGCTGCGATCCACTCGGCCGTGTCACGATTGCTGGTGACCACGGTGGAGAGGCGCGCGTTGCGCTCGACGAAGAGCTGGTAGATGTCGCGACTCTCCTCGCGACTCATGGACTCGAGCGCGAAATCGTCGATGATGAGCACGTCGACGGGGGCGAGCTCGGTCATGACGGCGTCACGTGAATTGTCCATGCGGCTCTGTTTGAGCAGCCGCAAGAGTGCGTCGGCGCGCAGCAGTCGCACGTTGAAGCCTGCGCGGCAGCAGAGGTGGCCGAGTGCGTTCGCGAGGAAGGTCTTGCCGACGCCGACGGGCCCGAGCACCACGACGTTGCGGTGGTCCTCGACGAAGCGGAGCGAGACGAGCTCGTTCATGACCCGCCGGTCGTAGGTCACCTTCGCGGACTTGTCCCACCGCTCGAGCACCATGTCGGGATCCAGCCCGGCCTCGTCGGCGCGGCGGATCGATGCCGTGCTGTCCCGTCGCGAGATCTCGTCGACGAGGAGCATGAGGAGGAGGTCTTCGTACGGCGTGTCCTCCTTCTCGGCGAGGGTGAAGCGCTCGGCCAGCGTCGGCAGCAGGCCACCGAGGCGCAGTCGCTTGAGCGCCGCGACCAGGTCTGGGCTTACCGATCGAGCGTTCACTGGTCACCTCCGTCCTGGACGTCGGCGGGTTTGCCGTCGGAGACGGCACGCGTAGCGAACGCCGAGGCGTCACGCGCGAAGCGCGCTGGTAGCGCGATCCGGCGGCCGGTGGCGACGGCAGCGTCCTCGGTGCGCCGGGCGTCCTTGAGCATGCCCTCGATTCGACGCACGTCGATCACGTCGAACGCGAGCGCGCGGGCGCAGAGCGCGCGATCCTGGCCGTAGCGCTCACAGAGGCGCAGGAGGCCGTACCCCTGCCGCAGCTTGATCCACGGCACCGGACCGCCGAGCAGTCGCTCGACGAAGGCGCCGACGTGCGCGCCTTGCTCGCGCGCTGCGGACGACGGCGTCCACGTCGCGCAGGGCCCACGGCGCCTTCCCCGGCGGAAAGTCCTTCGGGTCCGTCTTGCGGCGGCTCCTGGTCGTCGCGAGGAAGCGGGCGTTGATCGAGATGGTGCCCGAGATCGAGTGGCTGAAAGTTCCCGAGCAGGACTTCGACTATCTGGACTTCGGGGAGGCTCAGCGTCTCATCGACGGCGCGGATGAAGGGTGGCGGCCGATGATCACGGTGGCGATCAAGACGGGGTTACGGCTGGGGGAGCTTCTGGCGTTGCGGTGGCGAGAGGACGTCGATCTCGTGAAGGGGCAGATCGTGGTGCGGCAGTCGGTCACGCGTGGGATCGTCACGGCGCCGAAGTCAGGGAAGAAGCGGGAGGTCGACCTCGGGGACGAGGCGATCGCGGCGCTGAAGAGCGCGAGGCACCTTCGGGGGCCACTCGTGTTCTGCAGCGCCGACGGGCGGATGATGGGGAAGAACGAGGTGAAGCATCCGCTCTGGCGGGCCTGCCGTAAGGCTGGACTGCGACAGATCGGGTGGCACGTCCTTCGGCACACGTTCGCGTCGCACCTCGCGATGCGCGGCGCGCCGCTGAAGGCGATCCAGGAACTGCTCGGGCACGCGACGATCGAGATGACGATGAGGTATTCGCACCTGAGCCCGGCTGTCCGACGGGACGTGGTGCGAATGCTCGACTCTTTGCCTAAATCCGCTAGTGGATAGGAAGTGGCTAGGAGATCGAGAGAGTCGCGAACTTAGTATCTAAGCAGTCGGTATCTTAAAGAAAAAGATCGTGGAGGCGCCGGGAGTCGAACCCGGGTCCGGAAGTGCTCCGCTCAAGCCACTACGTGCGTGTCCGGCGATTTGGTTTTCGTCGTCGAGGTGGCCCACCGGCGAGGCGTCTCGATGCTTAGCCTTCTAGGTTTTCGTCACCGCGCCCGAAGGCGCTGCGCGGCGCTTAGCCTGAGAAATGGCGGCTTGCCGAGGCCACAGGCACCTCCTCGGGTCACCGTCTCGACCGTTTTTTAGGCGGCGAGAGCGAACGCGTTGTCGTTCGCTGTTCTTGTTTTGCCCGTTTTTACGAGGCCTCGGGCGCCTCGGCACGCGACCTGAACTTTGCTTACCCCCGTCGAAACCGTTTCGCCCCCTGAATGTTTCGGGACCGCTTGCAGTATAGCGGAAGCCTCGGTAAGAGGGGTCATGACCTCCGCGGGCGTTGGCGTCGCCGTCCACCTGGACGGGTTCACGGCGGCTGGGTTGGCGGCGCACCGGGCGATGACCTCGGCGGGCTCGGCCGACATCGAGCTGGCCATGGTGTTCGCGGGGACGCGGCACGACGACGACGAGTACGCGGCCGTGCTGTCGGCGGTCGCGCGGACGCTGCCGAAGGCGCTCCTCATCGGCTGCTCGGCGACGGGCGTCCTGACCGGGGCCGAGGAGGTCGAGAACGCCACGGCGGTCGCGGTGCTGGCGCTGGGCGGGCAGCCGCTGCCGACGCCCATCCACATCCCGGGCGTGCGCGCCGAGCCGCGGGAGGCGGGGGCGCGGCTCGGGCGTGAGGCGCTGGCGGTGCTGGGGGGGAACCCGGTGGGCGCGGCGGTCGCGGTGCTGGTCGATCCGGCGGAGCTGGACGCGACGGACTTCGTGGCCGGGATCAACGACGTGGCGCCGCAGCTCATCATCACGGGCGCGGGCGCGTCGGGGGGCGAGTCGGGGTGCCGGGTGTTTTGGAAGGGCGAGGCGCAGGCGGACACCGCCGTCGCGCTGGTCTTCCCGCCCGAGCTGCACCCCAGCCTGGGAATGACCCAGGGGTGTCAGGCGGTCGGGGATCCGCAGACCATCACCGCGGTCGACGGCAACCTGATCCTGGAGATCGAGGGGCGGCCGGCGGTCGAGGCCCTAGAGAAGACACTCTCGAACCCGAACAACCCGGGGCTGCGGCAGATGACGCAGCACCTGCTGGCGGGGATCGGCGAGCTGGGGGCGGGCGGTCGGTCGGACTACGTGGTGCGGCCATTCGCGATCGCCGACAGCGATCGGCCGGCGCTGGCGGTCTACGAGCCGGTGCGTGCCGGGCAGACCATCTGCTTCACGCTGCGCGACGCGATCGGCGCGCGCGAGGACATGAAAGCCATGCTCGACGAGCAGGCGACGGGGCGGGGCAAGGAGCCCCCCAAGTTCGGCATGTACTTCAACTGCGCCGGGCGCGGCAGCGCGCTCTACGGCCAGGCCGGGCTCGATCCGGAGCTGATTCAGCGGCGGTTCGGGAACCTGCCGCTCGCCGGGATCGAGAGCTCGTTCGAGATCGCCCCGACCTGCGGCAAGCCCCGGATCCACATGTTCACCGGCGTCCTGCTGCTCGCCGGCTGACGCGCGGGGCGGGGACGGGTTTCGAAATCGTTCCTAAAAGACCGCCGATCGCGTGAGCGGAGCGCTGCCCGGTGGAGCTCATCGCGGGAGGGTTTGGGAACCCCTCCCCCAGGGTTCCCCTCTTACTTGTCTTCCCACCAGAAGACGGTGATGGCGAGGCAGTGAAACGCCTCGTCGGAGCTCTGGGTCACGATCGTGTCCACGACCTGACACTGCTGATGCTCGCGGATCCACGCCGTCACCTTCTCGCCCAGGTTTTCCCGCTCCTGCGCCATCGTGGCGGAGAAGACCTTCACGCCGTTGAAGCGGGCTGTCGTGTGATTCTGGTGTTGTGGCATAGGTTCGTCTCGTCCCTTCGCAGCATCGTATAGCAGCGATTCGATACGTATCGCAACAGCCTAAATTCTTACTTACCGTCGGTGGGCTCCGACGGCGTTCCGGCCGAACTGGATTGTGCGCTGGGCAGGGCAGGGCGCTCGGGCGCCGGACCAAGGCCCATCTTCGACTTCAGCTCGGCCAGGGCCATGTCGGAGCCGGTGCCGCCTTCCAACTTCTTGAATTTTTGCTGCAAAGTATCGCCGGCCAGCTCGCCGCCCAGCTCGGTCGAGGCCTCGGACTCGGCCTCGATCTGCTCGACCTTCTGGTTCATTCGCTCGAAGGTGTCGAAGGCGCTGTTGTCGGAAAGGCCGCGCATCGTGTCCTGAATCGCCTTCTGCGCCTCGGCACGCTTCTGGCGCGCGATCAGGATGTTCTTCTTCCGCTTGGCCTCTTCGATCTTGTCGTTCAGCGTGCGCAGCTGGTCCTTCAGCTTCTCGACCGCGTCCTTCTGCAGCTGCCACTGCTTGCCGAACTCGGCCTGCATCTTGTCGTGCTCGCCCTTGCGGGAGAGCGCCTCCTTGGCCAGGGCGTCGTCGCCGGCGCGCACGGCCAGCATCGCCTTGCGCTCCCACTCGGCCGACAGATCGACCTGCTCGTCCCACTGCTTCTTGAGGCGCTTCTCGTCGGCGATCGAGGTGGCGACCTGCTTCTTCGCCTCGACCAGCTGGTTCTGCATCTCGATGACGATCTGGTTCAGCATCTTCTGCGGGTCTTCCGCCTTGCTGATCAGATCGTTCAGGTTGGATTTGATGAGCGTGCCGAGCCTGGAAAAGAGTCCCATGTGGTTGTGTCCTAGACGCGGGCGGTCGGGCCGCCGTTGGAGGAAGACCCGGTGAACCGGGCGAGGCTGGGTTGGTGCTTGGCCACGGCCATCGACATGTCGTCAATCGTGGCCTGGAATTCGTTCAGATCCAGGTTCTCCATCTCCAGCGCATGGACGATGACCACCGCGTCACCCTCCAGGCCGAACGCGCCGTGGATCATCTCTGTGGTGTTCAGAGCCAGCAGCGCCCGGTAGAGGTCCTCCCGGCCGGTCCGGGGGAGGTCCATCACCTTCAGCCGGAAGGCGACCACCTGGCCGGCGATCGAGACGGCCATCGGCGGTCCGTCGGTCTTGACCACCCACATGCCGGGGTTGAGGGTTTCGTACGGTACCCCCATCCGCAATAGGTACGACTCCACGTCCTCTGCGCTCTTCATCACCCAAAGGGTAGTCGATCCGCGTCGGTTAGTCGATCGGGGGGCCATCGACAATTGGCCCGGGGTGTGGTACCGGAAACGCGCCGGATGATCGATCCCAGCAAGCTTCCTCGCCACCTGGCGATCATCATGGATGGCAACGGCCGCTGGGCCCAGGAGAACGGCTTGCCGCGCGTCGAGGGCCACCGGCAGGGCGCCAAGGCGGTGCGCGAGGTGGTGCGCGCCGCGCGCGAGGTCGGCCTGCGGGCGCTGACGCTGTACGCCTTCTCGGCGCAGAACTGGCAGCGCCCGCTCGAGGAGGTGGCCACGCTGATGCAGCTCCTGCGCGACTACGTCATCGAGGAGCGCGCGGAGATCATGGACAACGACATCCGGCTCGTCGCCATCGGCGAGCTGGATCGGCTGCCGCCCTTCGCCCGCGAGCCGCTCGACGCCCTGATGCGGGAATCGGCCGGGAACCGCGGCATGACCCTCTGCCTGGCCCTGTCCTACGGCGGGCGCGAGTCGATCGTGGCGGCGGCGCGCGCGATGGCCGAGTCGGTCGCCCGCGGCGAGCTCACCGCCGACGAGGTCACCGAGGAGCGGGTGACCGCCTCGCTGCAGACGGCCGGCCTGCCGCAGCTCGATCTGCTGGTGCGGACCAGCGGCGAGGAGCGCCTCTCGAACTTCCTGCTCTGGGAGGCGGCCTACGCCGAGCTCTACTTCACCGAGACCTACTGGCCGGCGTTCGGAAAGACGGAGCTCTATCAGGCGCTCGAGTCGTTCCGCGGCCGCGAGCGCCGCTTCGGCCGCACCCGCGAGCAGATCCGCAGCGCGGGTTAGGCTCCGCGGCCATGTCCAATCTGGCGCTGCGCGCGCTGTCGGGCCTGGTCGCGTTGCCGCTCCTGGCGGCGCTCATCCTGTGGGCGCCGACCTGGGGGTTCGGCGCGTTCGTGCTGCTGGTCTCGGCCATCGCGCTCAACGAGTGCGCGGCGATCATGCTGGGCGGCGCGCCCGCCAAGCACCGCGCCCTGGTCCTCGCGCTGGGCGTGCTCTACACGGCGGCGCTCTACCTCCGGCCGGCAGAGGGCCTGGTCTGGACGTTGGGCGCCGTCATCGGCAGCGCCGCGCTGGGGCTGTTCGATCCGGGCGACATCCCGGCCGCCGGGGCCCGGCTGGGCGCGGGGACCTTCACCGTCCTCTACGTCGGCGGCCTGGCCGCGCCGCTGGCCCTCCTGCAGCGCGACGCCGCCCACGGGCGCGCCTGGGTGCTGCTGGCGATCGGGCTGACGTTCGGGAACGACACGGGCGCCTACTTCGGCGGCCGCTTTCTCGGCAAGCACAAGCTCTACCCCGAGGTCTCCCCCGCCAAGACCGTCGAGGGCGCCGTCGGCGGCCTGGTGGCGACCTTGGTCATCCTGTGCGCCGTGCGCGCGACGGTCTGCCCCTGGCTGTCCCTCGTCGACGTCCTGTGCGTCGGGCTGCCGGCGGCGGTGCTGGGGCCCATCGGCGATCTGTGCGAGTCGCTGATGAAGCGCGCGGCCGGGGTGAAGGACTCCGGCCACCTCATCCCGGGTCACGGCGGGATGCTCGACCGGATCGACGCGCTGCTGTTCGTGGGCGCCTGGCTCTACGTTTACGCCGTCCAGCTGAGGTAGGCGGCGAGAAGAGGGCGAGGAACAGGGCGAGGAAGAGGGCGAGAACAGGGCGAGAAGAGGCAAGGAAGCTCTTTCCGAGCGCGGGCCGCCTGTAGTATGGGGCAGGTCAGGTGGCCGAGGACAATCCAACGCGCGCTCGCGGCTGGGCCCGGTTCGATCCGGATTGGGCCAACGCCGGCGGGCCTTCGCCTCGCGCTCTGCAGTTCGCCAGAGCCACGACCTCTCTCTGCCTGTTCTTGCTGCTGGCGGGGGTGTTGTGGCGCCTGATCGGCCTCGACTATCCCGCGTCCTTCAGCTTCGACGAGCACCACTTCGTGGAGAACGCGCGGAACTACATCGCGCATCAGCCCGACTGGAACGATCACCCGCCCCTCGGCAAGCTGGTGCTGGTTCCGGCGATGCTCTTGCTGGGAGATCGGGGCCTCGGCTGGCGGTTGTCGTCGGCGCTGCTCGGGATCGTGCTGTTCGGTCTGGTGGGGGTGGTCGCGGCGCGGCTGTTCAGGAGCCAGCGGGCGGGGCTGATGGCGGCCGCGTTCGCCGCCGTCGACGGGTTCTTTCTGTCGTACTCGCGCACGGCGCTGGTCGATACGCCGCTCACCCTCTTCATGTTCGCCGCGCTGGCCTTGATGCTGGAGGGGCCGGGGCTGGGCTGGTTCGTGCTCGCGGGCGTGGCGGCGGGCCTGGCCGTGGCCACCAAATGGACCGGCTGCTGCGTCCTATTGTTGGCGCCCTGGCTGCTGCGGCGAAAGGGACGCTCGGCGTGGCACGCGCTGTGGGTGCTCTGGGTGGCGGGTGCTGTCTACTTGGGGGTGTTCGCGCTCGGCCTGGCCCTCACCCGAGCCCCGATCAGCCTGTCGGGCATGCTGCGCGTGAACTGGGAGCTGCTGAGGCACCACGCCGGCTTCACCAACTGGGACAACAGCGCCGCGTCCCGGTGGTACACGTGGCCGCTCCTCATCCATCCGATCATCCTGCACCACGAGGACCTTCCCGGCGGAGACGTGCGCGCGACGTCCACCATCGGCAACCCGGTCCTCTGGTACGCCACGACGGCGGTGTGCGCCCTGGCGGTGGTCAAGGTGCTTCGTGGGCTGGCCGATGTCGTGCGGCGGCGCCGGCCGCTCGGCGCCGACGAGGCCGCCGCGGGCGTGGTCCTGGCGGGCATGGCGGCGTTCATCCTCCCGTTCGTGGCCAGCGAGCGAGAGTCGTACATCTGGCACTACCTCGGCGCGTACGGATTGGGCCTGGGCCTGCTCGCCGCCGCGCTCGTCGAGCTCGAGAAGCGACGACCCGGCCTGGCGCTGGCGTTCGTGGCGCTGGTCGTGGCCGTGTCCTTCTACTACCAGCCAGTCTGGACCGACGGGCTCCTGGATCGCGCCGGGCTCTTACACCGTCTGCCGTTTCGCAGCTGGCACTAGCCGGCCGGAGCGGAAATAGCGGCGCAGAAATAGAATGACCCCCGCGCGGGTTCAACCGGGCGGGGGTCGTTAGGCGGAACGAACACCAGGCTAGGCTAAGACTTTTAAAGGGAACGGTCCGGGCCGAGCTACCGATAAACCCCGGGACCGTCAGGCTAAGATCACACCGATCAGAGACAGAGTCAGAGACCGGTGTGAGGGAGGAGGGAACACCATCCGAGCCCAAGACCTCGGGTGGTGCTTCCGGCCCCATTTCTGGAGCAAGGGGTGTGCCTAGCGGCACGAATGTGGCTAGTTCGTTGATTTGGTGGAAGTTCCGTGTTAGACGGTCAAGCCGCTCCACGAAGTTCACGCGATGAACCCTGACATTTGCGTCAGCCTGTGCCCCCAGTGCACACGCGCTTCGACCCCTAGCCTTCTTCTGGCTCTGGCGCTCCCCGCGCCGGCCGACCGCCCCGTATGTCTTCCGAGACCCTGATCGTCATCAACGCGGACGGCCCGGAGACCCGGGTCGCGCTCGTGGAGGATGGATACCTCGGCGAGCTCTACATCGAGCGGAAGCGCGAGCGTGGGATCGCCGGCAATATCTACAAGGGTCGGGTCGAGCGGGTGCTCCCCGGCATGCAGGCGGCCTTCGTCAACATCGGGCTCGAGAAGAGCGCCTACTTGCACGTCTCGGACGTCCGGGGGACGCCGGACGACCTCAAGCGTCTGATCGCGGGCGACGCGGCGGCGCGCGACGACGAGGACGAGGAGGCGGCCGACGCCGCCCGCGTCGGCACCGGCGCACGGATCGAGGACCTGCTCAAGGAAGGGCAGGAGATCGTCGTCCAGGTCACCAAGGAGCCCATCAGCACCAAGGGCGCGCGGACCACCCGCTACGTCTCGCTGCCCGGACGCCACCTGGTCTTCATGCCCACGGTCGACCACGTGGGGATCTCACGCCGCATCGGCTCCGACAAGGAGCGGCGGCGGCTGCGCGAGATCGTCGATTCGATGCGGCCGCCCGGGTCGGGGTTCATCGTCCGCACCGTCGCCGAGGGGGTCTCCGAGCGCGACCTCAAGGCGGACATGGAGTTCCTCATCAAGCTGTGGAACGAGGTGGTGCGGCGGGCGGAGGGCGGGCGCTGCCCCGCGCTCATCTACAACGACCTCGACCTCCTGCTGCGCACGGTGCGGGATCTCTTCACCGCCGACGTCGAGAAGCTGATCATCGACTCGCGCGCCGAGTACGACCGGGTCAAGAAGTTCATCGCGGCGCTCATGCCCGACTTCGCCGGCAACATCGAGCTGTACGAGGGCAACGATCCGATCTTCGACGGCTACGGCATCGAGATCGAGATCGATCGGGCGCTCGAGCGAAAGGTGTGGCTCAAGTCGGGCGGCTACCTGATCGTCGACGAGATGGAGGCGCTCACCGCCATCGACGTCAACACCGGGCGCTTCGTGGGCAAGTCGA
>DASYCK010000114.1:0-35906 GCA_036500205.1 Polyangia bacterium
CATTGGCGCGGGCTTGCGCCGTCTCGGCGCGCGCCAGAGCCGCCTCGGCCCGCGCCATCGCGGTCGCTCGGCGCGCCTTGGCGGCTTCAGCCCGCGCGGCCCGTAGCTCGTCGGTGTCGTTGTGCGCCGTCCGCCTTGAGCGAACCGGCACCGCGACGTTGTCGGCGAACGGATCCTTCCATGAGCGGGCCACCAGCGCCTGCCGCATGGCCTTCCGATTCTTCTCCGAGTCCTTCTGGGCGCGCGCCAGCGCGCGATCGATGGCCGCGTCGTTGCTCGAGCCCTGGCCCGAGCGCTTCATCGCGTCGTACATCAGCTCGGCGTCGCTCTTCTCGGGCGGATCGGCGTTGGGTTCGCCCTCGACCTTCGATTCGCTGTCGGGAGACAACGACTCCTTCGCCCACGCGACGCCGGTGGCGTGCCACAGGCACACCACGACACCAATGAAAACCACGCGCCCCATCCCCCCCAAAGTAAAACCCATCGTGCTCCGCCCTTCAGTTACGAGCTGTTCTAGCTGATCGTGCCGTACGAGCTGGCGTCCGGCGGCGGACCGATCCGCCATCGTCGTCGGCCACCAGCATACGCCGTTCGACTTCCATCAGCGCGACGGCGAGGTCAGACAGCGCCCATCGCAAGATCGAGGAAATTTCGCGCATGCCCCAGCCCGCGAGCAGCGCTTCGGACACGGTGTCGTTCCCCAGTCTTCCCACGGCACCATCGGTCATCGCGTCGAGATCGCCGTCCATCCGGGGGAGAGGACGGCGGGCCGCGCCGACGCGGGTGCGCCGGCTGCCTCCGGTGAGGAGAGGGGACGGACGGAGGAGGGGCCCGACGGTGCAGCTGGTCGGTTCGTCCATGTGCGCGTCGACGTTCACGTCAACCGTCGTCGTATCGTTCGCCGTATCGTTCGCCGCCGCTTCGTCCCTGACGGACGCGCTCGGTGGCTTTGAGCTAGTTAGACGCCTTTTCATGAAATAGCCCTCCTCGGACGGACATTATTCTGCGCTCGATTGTCATCTCGGCTAGGGGGGGTCACCGACGGTCCGTCCGAGAAAGCTCTGGCTACTGAATGTAGGTGCCGAGCATGCAGCGAACGGTTGAAGAATTTCAGCCTTTGATCGTACGCGACGGTTGTTTACAACGCAGCGCGGTTTGGAAAAGGGGTTTCCTAGCCGGGGCGTCTGGAAACATTTCGATCGCGATGCGGCGGTCACTTTTGTAAGAAGTCCAACGAGAAGAGCTTTGTAGGTTGACAAAATATGAGTAATATAAAATACTATATATTCTTGACGAAATAAGCGCTCTCGAAACGGCAAACCCCGGGCGACCGGGGGACGCAAAGCCACGGGACTCTCCGAGTCAGCCGGGTTTCCGAAGGAGACAGCATGGACCGCTCACCGACGAAGATCTCGTTCCGCGCCGCGCGCTTTTTCCGCTTTTCTGGCGCCGGGCTTCTTCTGATGGGGGCACTGGCGCTCGGGGGCTGCGAGGCGATGCCGCTGGACGGAAACGGCAGCGGCGCCGGGGGCGCCGTGGGAACGGTCGCCCCGACGGCGGGGGCGGGCGGCCAGGGTGGGGCGGCGACCGAGGTCACGGCGAAGATCGATCCCCGGCTGCTGGCGAACGCGACGGCGGACCAGCCCCAGGAGGTGGTGGTGATGCTCGACGAGCAGGCCATCCCGACGGCGGCCATCGATCAGACGATCGCGACCTCGACGAACTCGAACCAGATCGCGGCGCTGTCGGCCCGCCTGGGCGCCGCGAAGGACCAGATGATCGACCGGCTGCGCGCGCAGCCCATCGTGGCGTTGAATCGTCTGACGAACCTTCCCGCCATGCACGTGCGGGTCGACTCCACGGCGGCGCTGATGGCGCTGGCCGGCGATCCGGCGGTGGGCCGACTGGTGGCGAATGACGTGCACGAGCTGATGGACACCGTCCCGGCCGATCTGACGCTCATCAACCAGCCGCAGGCGGCGGCGGCCGGCAAGCTGGGCGCGGGCGCGACGGTGGCCGTGCTCGACACGGGCGCCGACTTCAAGCGCGCGCCGTTCAACTGTGCCTCGGCGGGGGCCACCGGGTGCCCCATCGTCTACGCGGCCGACATCGCGCCGAACGACAACAACGTCGACGACAACGGTCACGGCACGAACGTCTCCGGTATCGTGCACGCGGTGGCGCCGTCCGCGAAGCTCATTGCGCTGGACGTCTTCAACGGCGCGACGGCCTGGACCACCGACATCATGTCGGCCATCGACTGGTGCATCCAGAACAAGGCCAAGTACAACATCGTCTCGATCAACATGAGCCTGGGCGGTGGCACCTCGACGACCACCTGCCCGTCCGACCCGCTGGCGGTCAGCATCTCCAGCGCGCGCGCGGCCGGCATCCTGTCGGCGGTCGCCTCGGGCAACTCGGGGAACCTGAACGCGATCTCGAGCCCCGCCTGCGGCCCCGACGCCGTGTCGGTCGGCGCGGTTCACGCCGCGAACCTGGGGAACCTGCAGTGGTCGAACTGCGGCGACGCCACCACCAGCGCCGACAAGGTGGCCTGCTTCTCCTGCTCGTCGTCGTTCCTGACGATGCTGGCGCCGGGGGTCATGATCACGGCCGCCGGCATCACGATGTCCGGCACGTCGCAGGCCACGCCGCACGTCGCGGGCGCGCTGGCCGTGCTGGCCGCCGCCTTTCCCAGCGAGACGCCGACGCAGCTGGTGTCGCGGCTGACCACGTACGGGGTGCCGGTGAAGGACGCGCGCAACGGCATCACCAAGCCCCGCCTGGATCTGATGGCCTCGCTGAACGGCGCGGCTTCGGGCGGTCCGACGCCGCCCGTGACGTCGACCCCGACGGTCGGTCCCACCGGGACGATCACGCTGAACGCCAAGGCGACGTTCACGAAGACGGCGGCGGTCACCGCGGCGCTGGCGGTGACGTCGGGGACGGCCGCCCAGGTCTGCCTCAGCGAGGCGGGCAGCTGCACTGCCTGGGCCGCCACGTCCGCCTCCCGCGCCTTCACGCTGTCGAAGGGGGACGGCACCAAGACCGTGAACGCCTGGTGGAAGGACGCCAAGGGGAACGTCAGCGCCAGCCCGGCCTCCGCGTCGATCACCGTCGACAGCACCGCGCCGACGGGCGGAACGATCACGGCGTCGGGCGTCGGGCTGCAGGCGATGTTGACCTGGTCGGGGTTCACCGACGCGGGCTCGGGCGTGGCGGGCTATCGCCTGGTCACGGGGACCAGTACCAGGGCGACCAGCTGCACGGGGACCGCCACCTACGAGGGCACGGCCACCACGTTCAGCAAGACGCTCACGGCCGCGGGGACCCTGTATGCGCGCGTTTGCGCCAAGGACGCCATCGGCAACATCAACACCGGCGCGACCACCACCATCGCCCTCAAGCCCGCGACCCACGCCGCGAGCTTCACGGCCGGCGCCGCCACCGCGGAGGTGGGTAACCCCACGGGCGGCACGGCGACGGCCGACAGCTGCCCGGCCGGGCAGGCGCTGATCGGCTTCTCCGGGAGCCTCTCCACCAGCACCACCGCCGGTGTACACCGCCAGATCCGAGCGATCTGCGGCACCGTCTCGGTAACCGGCACCGTCGTCGCGGTGGCGCCGGGGTCGACGCTGCCCGCGCGTGGGCCCAGCGGAACGTTCGCCTGGACGCGGACCTGCGCGGCGAACCAGGTCGTCGTCAGCTTCGCGGGGCGCTCGGGCGCGCTGGTCGACCAGCTGACGTTCACCTGCGCCCCCCTCACGGCGGCCGCCTCCACCGCGGGCTCGGCGCTGAACATGGGGACGGTCAAGGCGCTGGCGGCCATCGGCGGCACGGGCGGGACGGCCTTCACCGCGACGAAGTGCGCCACCGGTCAGGTGGCGACGTCGATGTCGGTGCGCACGGGAGACAACATGGACAGCTTCAGCCTCGGCTGCGGCAAGGCGACGGTCGGGAACTGAGCCGCCGGCTATTTGCCGCGCAGCTTGTCGAGGGCGCCGAACGGGTTGTTGAAGGGGCGCGACGGCTGCACGGGTGGCGGCGGGGGGCGGCGGTCGAACGCTGGCCCGCCGCGCTCGCGCGAGGGACCCTGGCTCGGGCCGCCGCGCCCGGCCGGCTCGCGGCGCGCGCCGCTGTCGGCGCCCCGCTCGGACTTCATCGTCAGCGCGATCTGCTTCTTGTCCAGGTTCACCTCGAGCACGCGCACCGAGACGCGATCGCCGGCGTTCACCACCTGGCGCGGATCCTTCACGAAGCTGTCGGAGAGCTGGGAGATGTGCACCAGGCCGTCCTGATGCACGCCGATGTCGACGAAGGCGCCGAAGTTGGTGACGTTCGTGACGATACCCGGGCAGACCAGCCCCGGCTTCAGATCCGACAGCGCGTGGATGTCGGCGCGGTAAGAGAACGCCACGAACCCTTCGCGGGGATCGCGGCCAGGCTTCTCCAGCTCGCGCACCACGTCGTCGAACGTGAACGTGCCCAGCTCCTCCTTCAGCTCGCGCGCTTCCTTGACCAGCTTCACGCCCGCGCCCAGCAGGCCCGCCACCGGAACGTCCAGGCGCGCCGCCAGCCGCTCCAGCCCCGCGTAGCGCTCGGGGTGCACGCCCGTGTTGTCGAGCGGGTTCGTCCCCTCGGAGATGCGCAGGAAGCCCGCCGCCTGCTCGAAGGTCTTCTTCGAGAATCGCGAGACCTCCAGCAGCTCGGCGCGTGAGCGGAACAGCCCGTCCTTCGACCGGCGCTCGACGATGGCGCGGGCCAGGCTGGGGCCGATGCCCGAGACGCGGCTCAGCAGGTGATACGAGGCGGTGTTCAGGTTCACGCCCACCTGGTTCACGCACGAGTCGACCACCTCATCGAGGCTCTTCTTCAGGGCGTGCGGCGACACGTCGTGCTGGTACTGACCGACGCCGATGCTCTTGGGATCGATCTTCACCAGCTCGGCCAGGGGATCCTGCAGGCGGCGCGCGATCGAGATGGCGCCGCGGATGGTGACGTCGAGCTCGGGGAACTCCTCGCGCGCCACGTCGCTGGCGCTGTAGACGGATGCGCCCGATTCGCTGACCATCACCACCGGCACGTCGAGGCTGGCGAACTTCAGCGCCTCGCGCACGAACGTCTCGGTCTCGCGGCCGGCGGTGCCGTTGCCGACGGCGATGGCGCGGATGCCCCCCTTCACCACCAGATCGGCGAGCACCGGCGCGGCGTTCGCCTTGCCGGCGGGTGATTCGAGGTGCATGAGCCCGCTGCCCAGGTACTTTCCCGAGCCGTCGATGACGGCCAGCTTGCAGCCGGTGCGAATGCCGGGATCGACGCCCAGCACCGCCTTCGGTCCGAAGGGCGCCGCCAGCAGCAGCTTGCGGACGTTCTCGGCGAACACCGCGATGGCCGCCTGATCGGCGATGGCGCGCAGCGCCTTGTGGACCTCGGCGTCGATGGCGGGGACGACGTGCCCGCGCAGCGCCAGGCGCGCGCAGCGCTTCAGGATGGGCAGCCCCGAGAACGCGGGCGCCGTGCAGGCGGCCCCCTCGAAGCGCGCTTGCAGCGTCTCCACCAACGGATCGACGGGGACAGCCGGACGCTTGCTGGCGGGGGCCGCGGTCGCCTCGTCGTCGTCGAGCGGGAGCGGGCCGCCGATCGACAGCACCAGCTCCTCTTCCATCCAGCCCCGCCGCATCGCCAGGTACCGGTGCGAGCTCTGCGGCTTCAGCAGCTCGCTCACCCGTTCTTGAAAGGCGAAGTAGTTCTCGAAGCGGCTGTTCGGCTTGACCTTGTCCCCCTTGGCCTTGCGCGTGCGCACGAAGCCGTCGTCGAAGAAGGCGGTGCGCACCTGCTGGCGCAGCGCCACGTCCTCGGCCAGTCGCTCGATGATGATCTCCCCCGCGCCTTCGAGCGCGGCGGCCGTGTCGGCCACCCCGGTCTCGCCCCCGCAGAACGGCTGCGCGCGCGTCTCGGGTGTCTCGCCCTCGGCGGGCGTCGCCTGGCCGTGCCCGCAGTCCCACAGCCAGCCGGCGAGCGGCTCGAGCCCCGCCTCGCGAGCCAGCGCCGCCTTCGTCTTGCGCTTTTGTTTGTAAGGCAGATACAGATCCTCGAGCGCGGTCAGGTCGAACGTCGCCAGCAGGCGATCCTTCAGCTCGGGCGTCAGCTTGCCCTGTCGTTCGATCTCCTCGCCGATGTACTTCTGCCGCGCCAGGATCTCGTCCCACAGCGCCTTGCCGTCGATGGCCTGGCGGATCGCCACCTCGTCCAGGTTTCCCGTCTCCTCCTTGCGGTAGCGGGCGATGAAGGGGACCGTGGCGCCCCCCTCGGCCAGGCGCAGCACGGACATCGCCGAGGCGATGGGGACCGTCGGATGTTGAGAAGCAAACCAGGTGGGGAAGGTCATCGCCGTCGACATCGGGCCGGCATCTTGCCCTGCGCGTTCGGTTCGGTCCATGGCAGGATGGCGGCATGATCCAAGAAGTCGTGGAACGGCAGCCGGTGCTCACCATCAGCCGTGAGGAGCTCCAGGCGAAGCTGGCGCGTGATGATCGGTTCAAGCTGGTCATGACGCTGAACGAGTGGGCCTTCCGGGCCAAGCACATCCCCACCTCGCTGCACTTCAACAACTCGGCCGAGATGCTGGCGGCGCTGAAGAAGGACGACGAGATCGTCGTCTACTGCTCGAACGTGTCCTGCCTGGGCAGCGTCGCCGCCTACTACCACCTCGTCGATCACGGCTACCAGCACGTGCGCCGCTTCGCGGGCGGGCTCATCGAATGGGAAGAGGCGGGTCTGCCGCTGGAAGGAGAGTGGGCCGCGGGCGCCAAGGCGCCCCCGGCCTGAAGCGGCGGTCGGGGTGGGCATGTAACCCGACGGGCGCGGCGGCATCTCACCTCTTTCGCGATGGTTCGCAAAGGGGTGAAACGATGACCGAGCCCAGCACTGTCTCCTTGGTGTCCTTCGAAAATGGCCTGTCACGCGAGCAACTGACGCTGCTGGAGGGGCGGTTGCGCGCCGAACGGGCGACGTTGAACCGCCGGGTGGCGAGCCGCCGCCGGGCGCTGGCCGACGTGCCCGCGCGCGAGATCGATGACGCCGACTGGGCCGCCGACAGCGCCGCCCAGAGCCTGGCGGTCCGCCTCGTCGACCGCGACGCCAAGATGCTGCACGAGATCGAGGCGGCGCTCGGTCGGCTCGCGGAGGGCGCGTACGGCGTCTGTGCTCGCAGCGGTGAGCCGATCGGGTTCGAGCGGCTGGCCGCCCGCCCCTGGACCCGCTTCGCCGTGGCCGCCAAGGAAGAGGTGGAGCGCGATCGCGCCGGCGCCACCGGGCCGGCGGGGGTGAGGCTCAATGCCGGCCAGGACGCGGTCGACGTCGACGATCAGGATCGGGCCGCCTGATTCACCTCGAACCTAGAACGTCGCCTTCGTGGTGCCGATGACCACGCCCTTCGTGGGGAACTTCGGCTTGGGCGGGGCGACCAGGGCTTGCGTGCAGGTGCAGTGGGTGGTCAGCCAGCCGTTGATGCAGGCGATGAGGTTGTCGATGCTGCCGTCGGAGCAGACGCCGCTCATGTCCTCGCAGTCGTTCTCGATCGACTTGTCGCAGGTGCAGGTGCCGCCGCTGCAGCTGTAGCTCTGCCCGGCGGAGCCGCTGCCGCGCGCCAGCGCGGACTCGCTCCCGGTCACCGGCTCGGCGTCGTCGGGGTTCCCCAGACAGCCGGCGGCGGCGACGGTGGTCAAGAACGCCAGACCGAGCGTGGCGAGAAGTCCTCCCCGTCGCTGCGCCGACCGCGCGCTGCCTGTGGAGTCGAGAGCCTCCGAATGGTCCGTCATCGTCGTCTTCGAGGTCATGGCGTATCTCCTTGCTTGGTTGTGGCCGCTTGCCGTTGTCTCCTCGTTCAGCAAGTGACGGACCAACACCACGAACCGCGTGAACACGCCGCCGACGGGGCACGTCTCTGCAACCGGTTGCACGCGCCGTGCATGGGCTTGCACGCGAGACGGTCACCAGTGCAACGAACGACTCAGCCCGGCGGCGTGGAGTCCATGTCGTAGAGACGCAGCTTGTAGTAGAGCGTGCGGCGGCTGACGCCCAGCAGGCGCGCGGCCAGATCGCGGTTCCCGTGCGCCTTGACCAGCGCCTTCTCGATCTGCCGGCGCTCGGCCCTGGAGACGGCACCCTTGAGATCGATGGCGCTCATCTCGCCGGACCGCCGCTCCGCGCCCGCTGTCGGGGCTCCGCCGCGCGCCAGCGGCTCCGGTTCGCGCGCCAGCGCCTCGCGCGTGAGCGTTTCGCGCGCGAGCGTTTCGCGCGCGAGCGTTTCGGATGACGGCTCGCTGGTCACGAAGCCCTGCTCTTCCAGATCACGCCGCACGTCCTGCTCGGTGAGCACGGGCGCGTCGCTCAGGACCACCAGCCTTTCGACGAGATTCTGCAGCTGCCGCACGTTGCCTGGCCAGCGCTGCGCGCCGAGCACGGCGAGCGCCGAATCCGCCAGCTCCACCGGCGGCACGCCGTTCGCCTGCGAGGCCTGCGCGGCGAAGTGCCGGGCCAGCGCCGGCAGATCCTCGAGCCGGTCGCGCAGCGGAGGCAAGGTGATGCGGACGACGTTGAGGCGATAGAAGAGATCCTCGCGGAACGTCCCCTTCGCGACCATCGCGGGGAGATCCCGATGCGTGGCGACGACGAAGCGCACGTCGGCGCGGCGGGTCTCGGTCCCTCCCAGCCGCTCGTAGGCGCGCTCCTGGACGAGACGCAGCAGCTTGACCTGGGTCGCCGGAGAGATGTCGCCGATCTCGTCGAGGAACAGCGTGCCCTTCTCGGCCAGCTCGACCCGCCCCGGCTTTCGTACCGCCGCGCCCGTGAACGCCCCCTTCTCGTGGCCGAACAATTCGCTCTCGAGCAGCGCCTCGGGCAAGGCCCCCACCTGAACGTCGACGAAGGGGCCGGCGCGGCGCGGGCTGAGCTCGTGAATGCGGCGGGCGACCACCCCCTTGCCGGTGCCGGTCTCGCCGCCGATCAGCACGGTGGCGTTGCTCTGGGCGGCGCGCGCCACCAGGGCCCAGATCGCGCGCATCGCGATCGACTCACCGACGAGCGGCAGCGCGGACGTCCCATCCGCATCGCCCCCCGGCAGGGCCGCCGCGGGCGCCACGCCGGCCGTGGCCCGCGCCTTCTGCAACACGAACAGCACGTCCTCGACGATGAGCGGCTTGATGACGTAGTCGCGCGCGCCCGCCTTCACGGCGGCGATGGCCGCGCCGACCGAGGCCACGTCGGCCATCACCACGAGCTGCGCGTCCCGCGCCCGCCGCGCCACCTCGGTGCGGAGCGCGTCGAGGGGCAGCCCCGGGAAATCCGCGTCCGCCATGATCAGGTCGACGGGGCGGCTGGTCAGCGCCGCCTCGAAGGCGGCGCGGGTCGTGGCGACCTCGACCTTGACGCCTGCTTTTCTCAAGGCGCTGCTCAACGCCTCGGGAGGCGGATCCGCCTGTGCGAACAGCAGCCAGGAATCAATCGACACGGGGCGATTGTGGCACAACGGCGGGCCCTGGCGTCGCCCGTCGACGCTCAATTCGCGAGGGTCAACGTCGCCGTGCTGATGGCCGAAATGTTCCAGAGCGTCTGATTGCCCGGGTTCCGTCCGTCGTTGATCCACTCCTCGACCAGCATCTTCAGATGATAGGGCTTCGAGCCGAGCGAGCTGTCGGTGGGGCGCAGCAGGAACCGGTCGGCCCATCCGCCCGGTTGCGTCCAGGTCAAGCCGCTGATGATCTGGGTCGGGCTGATGATGGCGCTGCTGTTCTGGGCCACCGGCGGCTGGTAGGTGCGGCCGGGCGCGTTCTGGTAGTGGCAGGCCGAGCAGCGCAGGTTGTCCAGGCGCCCGATGTCGACGCTGCTGACGACCCGACCGAGGGACGAGCCTTCGAGCGGCGGGCCCGAGATGGGAAAGTTGTTGCTGCTGATCGTCGCCGTCCAGGACAGGCACTGCGTCGCCACCGCGGCCTGATCGTTGGCGTACGGATCGGGCAGCCCCGCCTGCATGTTGTGGCCCGTGTCGATGTGCAACGTGTAGCTGGCGCACGCGCCCAGCGTCGCGTTCGGCACGAAGACCAGGATGTAACCGTGCTCGCCCGGATTCACGGTGTTCGCCATCTGCGACGTGCCGCCGTAGTACTGGTACAGCACGCTGTCGAAGGCGGCGCCGTTGATGGTCACCGAGCCGGCCGGCCCCCAGGCCGCCGCGTTGCCGACGTTGGTGACGTTGATCTGGACACCCAGCGTGGTCGCGTCGTGGCTGTAGAAGCGCATCACGCCGTCGGGCTTCAGATCCGACACCAGCTGCGTGACCGGGGGGAGAACCTTGACGGGCTTCGTGATGACCGGCGGATCGGTCCCCACCTTCGACAGCGCCGACGAGGTCGCCGTCGGCGCCATGGGATCGTCGGCGTCCCCCTCGACGCCGCACCCGAGCGCCACGCTCCCGAGGAGCATCAGCGTGGCGGCCGCGGTGGCAGCGCCCCGCCCGTTCATTGCCTTCATCGCCCTCATCCTGGTCGCTGCGGTAATCGTCTCGAAGATCATCGTGGCCTCCCGTGTGACCGGGGTCGTCCCGGTCGCCGCCTCACAGTGCAGACGGCGCGCCACGCGCGACGAGGCTGCCTTTTCGCGGAAATCGGCGGTCAGGGGAGACGTTCGGCCAGATCCGGCCAGCCTCGTCTGCATCCGCGTGCACCTCACCGCTGCAACCGGGTGCAGTCACGTGCAAGCGGTTGCAGTCGGGCGATTGGCGGCCTCAGGGACGAACCGTCCCCTCGTCTGCGGCGTGCGCGAGAAGAGCTGCTAGTCCTCGCGGCGGTGCGCTTCGAGACGACGCTGCTCCTTCAGCAGGCGGCGCTGTTCCTTCAGCATGCGCTGCTCGTGTCTCATGCGCGCGCGGTCATTGCGCCGGGCGTGCCGGTCGGCGTGGGCGCTCAGCTTCGCGTCGAGCTGACCGCGTTCGCCGGGGAGCCGCAGCTTGACCTCGACGGTGCCCATGATGACCCGCCCGCGGATGCGCAGCAGGGGAGCCTCGGGATCGGGGTGCGCCGGGGCGCGGTGAACCTGTTCGAACGTGCCCATGATGGCGCTGCCGTCGGTGGCCACCGACAGGCCGGGCGGTACGATGATCTCGACGCTGCTCATCACGGCGTGAATCACGATGTCGACGGGCCCCGCCGGAAAGCGCGCCTCGCGGAAGTCGAGCACGGTGGCGCTCATCAGGCCGCGCACCTCGAGGCGGCGCGGCACGTCCCAGGCGCCGCCCCGCTGGGTGGCGCTCATGAGGCCGCGGACCGTGGCGACGTCGTGGACCTGACCCGCGGGGACCAGCGCGTTCATGACGTGCGTCGCGGGGGACGACCCGCCGCCGAGCGGCGGCAGATCCGCCACCAGCGCTTCGAGCTGCGCCACTGATTCGGAGACGTGGGCGGCGGTCACCCGCCGCTCCAGCTCGTCGACATCGAGGGAGTCGTGCGCGAAGTGGTCCTGCAGCAGGGCGATCGCGCGTTCGCGGGCCTCGCGAACGTGGGCCAGGGCGAGTCGATTGTCCGTGGGCATTGGGTTCGGGGGCAGTCTAGCGCAGCGACGGGAATCGGCGCTCAAGCGGCGCCCTGGATCTCCCGATGAAAATGCCGATGCGCGATCTGTGTCGAATGGGCCGCCGCCCCTGGGCGGCCTTGGTATTTCTGGGAGCAGCTTCCTTGGCCGTGGTCAGCTGTGGGACCAACCGGCCGGCTTCTGAGGGTGGCAGCGGTGGCGCCGTCGGCTCGCTGGGTGGCGCGACGGGGAGCGGCGGCGTCTCCGGCACGGGCGGCTCGCCCGGCACGGGTGGCTCGACGGGCGTCGGCGGGACGACGAGCATGGGTGGCGCTTCGGCCACGGGTGGCGCCTCCGCCCTGGGTGGCGCTTCCGGAGTGGGCGGCACGTCGCCGTCTGGTTCATTGACGGCCGGCTTGCAGTTCAACGGAACCATCAGCTTCTTTCGGGTGCTGCCATGACCTCGACCAACATGTTCAAGCTCGGGCGCGTGGTCGCTCCGTTGACCGCCGCGCTGGTGGTATCGCTCTGTGGAACGTCGCCCGCGCGCGCGACGGGGACCATGCAGTACGTCGAGGTCTCCGCGCCCATCCTGCCGCGCGTCTCCGTCCTGTACCCCGCGGAAGGAAGTCACTTCCCGACGGCCAGCGCCGACATCGCCGCGCTCGCGCACGACGCGGCGCTGACGTTCGACTACCTGCTGACCGCCTGCGCGATGAATCACACCGGCATCGTCATTCCGGGTCCCGGCGATCCGCCGACCACGCCCGCGCAGAACGCCTCGAACTTCGAGACCATCGCGAACTGCGCCTACACCGACTTCGTGTCGAAGCCGTACTGGATCCCCGCGCTCGTCGATCAGGTCGACCTCTGCGGGACCGAGCTGGGCGCCGACTGGCACCTGCTGTCGGAAGCGGACGTGAACGGGTTCAGCACCGCCGACGAGCAGATGATGTCAGACGCGCTGTCGACGCCGAACGCCGGCAGCTTCTTCGGCAACTTCTATTTCAGCCTGCACGTCTGGGTGCGCGCCGCCGACGGCTCGTTGCAGCGGGGCGATCTGTCGCCCGGCGCGACCACCCGCCTCAGCACGCTGCCGGTGGCGATGAGCAGCACCACGCACTACGAGTCGGACATGTCGCTTCGCTGCATCCGCCGCACGACGGTCACCACCCCCTGAGGCTCAGGGGAGCTTCACGAAGATCTTGACCTCGCTGGGACCGAGCTGGTCCTTCAGCGTGCCATCGCTGACCTCGACCTCATAGTTCGATGTCTGCTCGTGCCAGCGCCCATCGGGCAGCCCGCACTTCGTCACCACGAATTCCCCGGCGGGCTGGTGGCGCAGGTTGACGGCCACCACCACCACGTTCCCCTCGTCGTTCCAGCGCTTGTACGCGAAGACGCGGCGACCGGCGTCGCTCAGACAGATCTCGAAGGCGTCGCCGCGCAGCGCGGGGAGCTGGTGCCGTAGCTGAAACACCGCCTTCGTGTGATCGCGCAGCCCCTGGTTCCGCTCGTTCTTCAACAACGACCAGTCGAGGGGGCGTGGTTCGAGGCTCTTCTCGGCCGCGGCGCCGAACTCCTGCCCCATCCAGATCATGGGCATGCCTGGAATGGTGGCGAGCAGCGACATCCCCAGCTTCGAGCGGGCGAACGCCACGTCGTCGAACATGCCCCCCTTGTCGCCCAGCAACCTCATCAGCCGCTCGTGATCGTGGCTGACGATGTAGTTCACGCAGCGCCCCCCGGTCTGATAGCCGTTCTTCGCGGGATCGAGCGCGTTCAGCAGACCCGTGAAATCGTCGGGCGACTCGCCGTCGTCGCTCTTGTCGATCAGCACGGCGCGGAAGTGCGCGCCCAGTGAGAAGCGCCAGGCCGCCACCACCGGCCCGTCGGGATAGCCGGTGATCGCCGGATCCTCCGGGACGTGCTCGGCCGTGGTCAGGAACGGCTTGCGGCCGGCGACCTTCTCGAAGCCGGCGCCCCCCAGCTCCTTCAGACAGTCGAAGTTGGCGATGGCACGGGTGGCGTCGAAGCGGATGCCGTCGATGTGGAACTTCTCCACCCAGAAGTGAATCGAGCCGATCACGTACTTGCGCGCCGGATACAGCTTCAGTTTCTCGTCGTAGTGGCCATAGTTGAACTTCGGCCCCCACTGCATCTCGGGCGGGTCGGGGTTCTGCTCGTAGTACCAGTAGGCGTAGTCGATCTTGGCCAGCGGCGAGTCCGCGTCGGCTTGGTTGTACACGCCGTCGATCACCACCCGCATGCCGCGGGCGTGACACTCGTCTACCAGCCGGCACAGATCCTCGGGCGTGCCGTAGTCGGCGGCGACGGCGAACAGGCTGCGCAGGTTGTAGCCCCAGCCCTTCCCGGGGAAGAACTTCACCGGCATCAGCTCGAGGCAGTTGATGCCCAACTCGCGCAGCTCGTCGAGCTTGGCGATGACATCGTCGAAGCGGCCCCTGCGATCGGTGGTACCGCTGAAGTCGCCCACGAACAGCTCGTAGATGACGACGTCCTCGTTCTCCGGCAGCGGCACGTCATCGTGGCGCCATTCGTACTCCGTCCACACCTTCTGGCCGCCGCGCACGCGCAGGATGCTGTTCTCCTCCTTGTCGCCGCTGACCTCCAGCGCGTAGGGGTCGAAGACGTCCAGGGTCTCGCCGCGCGCGAAGTAGCTGAGCGACTTCACGCGAAACTTGTAGGCGTAGTTGCCGTCGGAGAGGCTGGCGGTGTGGCGCCACCAGCCGTCGTTCCCCTTCGTCATGGGGTGCGGCTTCCAGTCGGTGAAGTCCGCGATCACCTCGACCACTTCGTTGTAGGGCGCGAACAGCGCGAGCTCGACGTCGCCTCGCTCGGGGGCGGGCGACGACACCTTCGGTGCTTTCATGGAACCCTTTCGTTTTCCGTGTCGACTCGAACTACGGTTTCTTGGCCGCGTCGGCGGACGCCCAGGATCCGCCGAGACTGCCCATGCCCTCCCAGGGGTGCTTCTGACCCTGCAGCACGGCCTCGACGGCCGTCTCGTTGCCCGCCTCGGCCGATTTGGCCAGCGCACGATGATCGCGGATGACCTCGGGGCTGAGATAGCGGGCCAGCCAGATCCGTTCGACGATCGGATAGGCCGCCACCAGCGGCAGCACCAGCACGGCGCCGATCAGCCCGGCCAGCGTGTTTCCCGCCACCAGCGCCAGCAATACGGCCAGGGTCGAGAGGCGCAGCCGCTGACCGTAGATCTTGGGGACGATGAAGTAGCTCTCGACCAGGTGATAGACCGCGTAAAACGAGAACACCGCCAGGGCCGCCGTGGGCGAGACGGTCAGCGCCAGCAGCACCGCGGGCACCGTCGCCACGATGATGCCCACCACCGGGATGACGTCGCAGAAGCCGGCCAGCAGCGCCAGCGGGAACGCCGCCGGCACCCGGAACACGTGCAAGACGATGGCGACGTAGGTGAAGAAGAGGATCGACGTGATCACCTGTCCGCGCACGTAGGCGTAGACGACCTCGGACACCTCTTCGACGGTGACGGCCATCTTGTCGCGGTGCTTGCGGGGGATGTAGGCGAGCAGCCAGGCGTACAGCCGGCGCCCGTCGAGCAGGAAGTAGAGCGTGAGGATCAACGTGAAGAACACCGCCATCACGCCCGACACCGCCGTGGTGCCCAGCGCCAGAGGACGCTTGAGCTGGGCCGCCACTTCGGGCGAATAGGGAAGGGCGAAGATCTGACCCAGCAGCTGGCGCAACATGGGGTACTGCGTGGGGAGCCGCTGCTCGATGCGGCCACGGAAGCTGGGGAAGTCATGCGCCAGGCGGGTCGCCTGATCGGCGAGGGAGGTGAAGACGAACGCCACCAGGAACACGGCCGCGACCACCAGCGCGCCCGCCATCAAGATGATGACGAGCCCCCGCGAGGTGCCGCGCTTCTCCATCCGCACCACGACGGGGTGAAGGGCGACCGCCATGATGATCGAGACGACCAGAAGGATGAACTCGGAGGACAGCCGCATTCCCGCCCAGGTGATCAGCGCCGCCAGCAGCACCTTGACGATGGTCTGGGGAGGCAAATGAAAATGGACATCCAGCCGTTGCGGCTTCTGGTCATTCGAGGAGGCGGTGGCGGGCGCGGAAAGATCCAAGATGTCCGGAGCTTCAGCAGACCGCATGCCAGGCGAAACAGGCTCCGATCGACTGAATTGTTACCAGGGCGAACCATGGCTCCGCGATCGCCGGTTCGAATCTGTAACCGCAGGGGTGCCAGGGACCCGCTCTGGGCTGGTACGCCGCTTGAATGCCGATCAGGAGACGCGGACGAGGGAACGTCGCTCGAAACCCAATCAGTTCAAACCCCACCCGCATCGGAAAGCGAGCAGGACCATGGCACCACGGAAAAGAACGACCAGCAAGCAGTACGGAAAAGCGGCCGGCACGAAGGTCGAGAAGGTCATGCGTGAGAAGAAGGCGGGGAAGCTGCGATCGGGGCGTTCGGGCAAGAAGGTCACCGACCGCAAACAGGCCATCGCCATCGGCCTGTCAGAGGCGCGGAAGTCGGGAGCCAAGGTACCGAAGGCGTGAAACGCCCGACTCAGATCCGGCGCGCAAGCATGGCGTCGCCGATCCCGTTGCCGCGCCTGACGGTCATGTCGCTCCCGGCTCAGCGAGAATGTTCTCGATGGTGGCTTGAATGGCGACGATCTTCGGCCGTCGGGATTTCGGGACGTCTTGCTCTCGGTAGGAAAGCGGCAAGGGCGACAGCAGCGGGCCGGTGAAGACAGCGCTCGGTCGCGTTCCCAGGACCAGGACCTTGAACACGGGATTTCCCAGGAACTCGGCCACAGCGGGTTGGTCCGCGCCCGCGACGATCACCTCCGCGAGGTCGGCCCCGATCACGTCCCTCTCGGGACCATAGTGGAGCACCCGCAGGCCGGCGTCCTGCCCGGCGTGGGCGAGGTCGGTGAAGTTCACATCGGCCGTCATGTCTTGCGTGCCCGGTACGGAGTAGGGATCGTTGGGTCGGGGGACGTAGTCCTGCCAGTCGCCGTAGACGCGGAACGGAAAATCGCCGCGGCGGGCGCCCTGGACCAGGCCCCAGGTGGTGTCGCCGTAGTCGATCGTGACGATGACGCCGGCCCGCAGGGACGACGCGAGCTCACGGATGAAACGATCGGCGTGGACGTTCACGTACAGCACCACGCCGGAGTCCTCCGCGGCCAGGGCCGTGGCGTACTGGGCGGCGTTGGCGCGCAGGTGGGCGGCCAGCTCGGGAACGGCCGCCACCGGCACGTACGCCTCCTCGAACCAAAGCGCGGACAGGAGGGGCTCCGCCTGCCCGGCCGGAAATCGCGCCAACGCCTCCATCACGGCCGCGAAGGTTCCGGCGTCCAGGTAGAGATCGCCCGGGTTCTGCCGCAAGGAGAAGGTCTCGCGCACGGCCGCGTCCGCCGCGGCGATACGGCGGGTCAGGCCATCCGCTGGCGCCGCTTGCTGGGCGAGGGTCTGCCGCAGCGTCGCCTCCAGGCGCGGCACCACCAGCGCCGCCAGAGCATCGCCGTCCGCGGTCACGACCACCTTGTGGACACCAAAGGCGTCGGGGACCTCGTTGCTCAGCACGAAGCCCTTCACGCCGGTGGGAAAATCCCGCTTCAGCGTCTCCGCCGGACGGCGCGCGTCCCCTTCCGCGACGACAGCGGCTGGACCGAGGAGCTGGTGCTGCTTGTCACGCAGGGACGCAGACGTTTCATAGATGCGGTATTCCACGCGGGACGCGAACGTCCGCCAGCGTTGTTCGTCGGGCTGCCCGGTTGATGCCGAGGCTTTGGGGACGGCGGCCACCTGGGCGATGGCGTCCAGGAAGTCGCGGGCGAGGCGCCCATTCCCCGCGCCGAATTCGATGACCGGGAACGGATCCGCTTCGGTGAGCTCGCCGTGCCCGATCATGTCCTTCCAGGTGCGAAAGGCCCAGGCCGCCAACCACTTGCCGTAGTGAGGGGACATCGACTCCGGGCTGGTGGTGAAATGCCCAGCGCTCCCGATCAACACACCGTGAGCGTAATAACCCCACGCCTCGTCGTGGAGGGCCGCGTCCATGTACGCCTCGAACGTGGGGAAGGTTTGCACCGCGGAGGCGTGGAGGTTCGGGGCCACCAGCCAACCGTTGAACACCTCCGCGTTGGCGAGCGGGCGGGCCGCGCCACCTTCCTTCGAGGCAGGCCCGATGCTGGCCAGGGTCGCCTGTTCCGACTCGGCGACGACGCGGCCGAAGGAGATGCGGGTCTTCACCTTGCGCAGGGCATGGGCCCCCGGCACGTCGGCCAGTAGCTGGCTCAGGTTGCGGTGGGGCCAGTGCGCCAGGATGTCGTCCGCGACGGCATCGCGCGACGCGGGCGGAACGCGCGCCTCCTCGAGGAGGCCCATCAGGCCGTCGCGACCGAGGTCGTTGATTCGCGCCATCCCCGGCTCGTCCGGGGGCGCCCGGCCGATCTCGGCAGACAGTCGGTCGAGGACCGTGCGGAGGGCCCGGGCGGACTCCTCTGCCTTCGCTGCCGAATCAGGGCGCCCGTGGTCGTTCTGCCCGGCAACCAGGCGGGCGCGCAACTCGAGGAAGCCAAGCTTCTTCTGCAGAGGGATGAGGCGCCACCACCGTTCGCGGGTATCCCCCCCGAAGGTGGCAGGGAGCCCGCCCGCGAGAAAACGTTCCGCCCAGGGGCGGTAGGCGCGGCCCACGCGAGAACGCCCGAAATCCCGGATCCACTGCCGGGCCTCGCGTGAGCCCTGTTCCTCCGGCTGACCGAGATCCCGACAGCGATAGCGCAGGCCCCTCACGACACCTTCGAACGTGACCGAGGGATTGGAGATGAGGACGGGAAGCCCGACCAGGCCCCCGTCCACGCTCCAGTCCTCGTAGGCCATCATCTGGATGAGGTAGAGGAGCAGCAGGCTCGGACCGATGGCTCCCTCGCGCTGGCGAACGGCGGTGAGCCGGACGTCGAACGAACCGTCAGGCCGGCGCCTCGCCGTGAAGTCGCCGTCGTTCACGCAGACGTCCGTGACCGCGGTGCCGCCCTCCCGGTCGGGCTCGTAGTGGTACACGAGCGCGGCCACCATCTCGGCCAGCAGATCCGCCGTCGGGCGCGGGCCGAGCGCGACCGCCCAGGACAGCCTGCCGGCGGACGGCTCGACCTGAACGGCCCCCTGGCCGAACGTGAGCGGGTGGTGATCGGGAAGCGCCGCGAAGATCGCCGCCGGGACGTTTCCCCCCAGAATCATGAAGTCTCGCGGCTCCATGACGAACCGGGTCAGCCCCTGCGCGCGGAAGTACCGCATGTTCTCGACGTTCAGGCGAGGCAGATCGCTCTTCGCGCGGTTTCGTCGGCCGCGCGCGTCCAGGACCAGGGGGACCTGCAGGATGAAAGGTCCTGCGTCGCTGGCGCAGGCGATGTCCCAGGTGAAGACACCCATGCGCCCTGCCCCCGGCTTGACCGGGCCCATCCGCTTCTCCAGGTCGGGGATCAAGTACCCGAGCGACTCCAGATCGATGCGCTCCAGGACCTGACCGTCGTAGAGGCGGGCCGGATCGGACGTGACGAGGTTGTCTTGGGACCACCGGCAGGACATCAACGAGGAGGGTGCCGGGAGGTCGTCCAATCCCGGAACGCCGAGGTGGCCCTCCGATGACCTCATGGCTCGCCAGCCTGCGCTCTCCCGCGTGCGGTTTCAAGGGGCGCATCCCCAACGTCGGGTGGTTCGTCCGAGGCGATGGCGATCGCCGGACTCGCCTGCCCTTGTCCACGCGCGTCAGGCGCCGAAAGGACTACGTCCGCTTCCCCGCCCCCCAGATCCCTACGTCGGCTCTCCCTTTCCCAGCCAAGTGGCAATCCCGGCCTCTCGGGAAATTTGTTTCAACCACTTTGTGTGTCTCCGACACCATGTCTGCTAGTCGACCACCAAGAAAAGGTATTCTGCATTGCAAAAAGGCATTGCGATCGTTGGGTAGTCATGCGATACGGGAATTTCCATCTGGATGGACGGAGAGGGCCGGGGATCGGCATTCGAGCGCAGTCTCAACGGTCCACCGAAGCTGCCATTTTCCTGGTTCTGGGCTCGAAACACTAACACCGGCGAGGTGAGTGAGATGTACAACTGGAGAAGCGGCATCATCGTTGCGGCCACGCTTGCGGCTGGCTGTACAGGAAACATCCAAGGGAACTCCGACGGATCGGGGGGAAGTTCCAGCTCCCCGGGTTCGGGGGGAAATTCCAGCTCCTCTGGTTCGGGGGGCCATTCCAGCTCCCCTGGTTCGGGGGGAACGTCGAATTCGCCGGGTTCGGGGGGATCGAATTCCTCCGGTTCGGGCGGGTCTACGACCCCGGGATCGGGCGGCGCGCCCGTCGCTTGTGCCCCGGGTATCGCCGCGACCACTCAGGTCCCCCGCCTCACCAACCAGGAGTTTGACAGGACCGTCCGTGACCTTCTGGGTGTCACGGGCCTGACCGGTTCGGCGAACAGCGTTCCTTCCAACATCTTGGCGACGGATCAGGCGGGAAGCATAACGGCTCTTGCCTGGAGCTCCTACCAGACCGTCGCGGATCTGATCGCGACGCAGATCATCGGGGATCCGAACCTCAAGTCGAAGTTCATGACCTGTACGCCTTCGACGTCCGGAACGGGGGCGACCTGCTTCCACGACACCATCGTGGCGTTCGGGCGGAAGGCCTTCCGTCGCCCCCTCACCACGACCGAGACCGCGGCTTTTGACGCTCTCGTCACGGACGGGGCGAAGATCACCGCGACGGGAAGCAATGACGAGATCGCGCAGACGCTCTTGTACATGTTCCTGATTTCACCGTCTTTCTTGCAGCGGGCCGAGATTTCGGGGACCGCGGACAGCTCCGGGCATTACGCCCTTTCGAGCTACGAGGTTGCGGCCCGTCTCTCCTACATGCTGTGGGGGTCCACGCCGGACGCCACGCTGAGCAGCTTGGCCGACAGCGGGAAGCTGACAACGTCAGCCCAGATTCTCGACCAGGCCACCCGGATGTTGAAGGACAGCAAGTCCAGCGACATGGTCTCGGCCTTCCACCGTTACTACCTCCTCATGGGCGACAACACCCGCTGGTCGCAGATCAACAAGGATACAGGCACCTTCCCTTCCTTCGACCCCGCGATTGTCCCCGTCGTGCTCGGCGAGACCGAGATGTTCTTCGACCAGATGTTCAAAAACGGAGGAACGTTCAAGGACTTCTTCCTCAGCACGAAGGCATATGTCAACTCCCAGACCGCGCCGCTCTATGGCTTGAAGGCGTCGGACTTCGGAACGGACCTCAAGGAGGTCAGCCTCGACGCGAATCAGAGGCCCGGTTTCTTGACCCGCCTGGGCTTCCTCAATGCTTACTCTGGGCAGACGAGGACGTCTCCCATCCTTCGAGGTGCCTTCATCACGAAGCAGATGCTCGCCATTCCAATCGGCGCACCACCGCCGGGGGCAAGTACCACACCCCTACCGACCGACGCGACGCTCGACACGAATCGTAAGCAGGTCGACGCGCAGACGTCCGCTTCGGCTTGCTCCACCTGCCACCACAACTTCATAAATCCGCCGGGCTTCGCGATGGAAGCGTTCAACACGCTGGGCGCTTGGCAGACGACGGAAGCGACCACGGGCGCTGCCATCGACACGGTCGCCGATGTGATGGTCGATGGCGCAACCGTGCACGTCACGGGACCGGCTGACCTGATGGCGGCCATCGCGAATTCATCTTCGGCCCAGGCGCAATACGCTACGAAGTGGGTCTCCTACGCTTACGACCGCGAGGGCGATCCGCTCGATTGCGGGACCGTTCAGAACCTCACGGCGAAGATCGCGGCGGGTGGCTACACCATCTCCAATTTGATCACGGATCTTACCCAGACCGATTCTTTCCGAACCCGAGTTGAGGTGACCCCATGAAGCGCAGAGTCTTTCTCAGAGGCGTTGCGGGCGCCGCTGTCGCGGCACCGTTCCTGAGCTCCCTCCACGAGCGGAAGGCAAGGGCCGACGCGACGCCTCCGAAGCGCATGGTCATCTTCTATACCCACAACGGTTGCCTCACGGATAAATGGTTCCCGAAGGTCACGAATGGGGCGCTGGCGGCCAGTGACTTGACCTCCACGACCCTCGCCCCTCTGGCTCCGTATGTGAAGAAGCTCCTGATCCCGCGGGGCTTCCGGTCGATGAACGCATACGGCCAAGGTCAAAGCATCGATCCACACGATCAAGCCTGCGGCTCGAAGCTCACCTGCGCGCCCATCGATTCGGCAAACAAGAGATACGCGACGGCCACCTCGCTCGACCACATTGTCGCGAAGCAAATCAACCCGGGCGGGGGTGCGCCCTTGGTGCTCTCGGTTGGGGCGGCCAGCACGAACATCAAGGAGATCATTTCCTTCTCCGCTCCTGGGGCCGCTTTCCCCGCGACCGTGAATCCCACGACGGTTTACAACGCCTTGACGGGCGTCTTCGGCACGGGAACTCCGGCCGCGCCGGCGACCGCCGCCGACTGGCACGTGACCCGCGGACAAAGGGCGGCCGACCTCGTGAGCGGCGATCTCAAGAGGTTCCAGGCCCTGAAGATGAGCGGGGACGATCAGAAGCGCATCCAGGATTGGCTGGATTTGCTTCAGACCGTCGAAAACGGCATGGGCATGACAGGCGTTCCCGGGTCGTGCACGAAGTCGACCGCCGAGGCGTCGCCGTTCAGCGCCACTTCAGCGAACGTCACCGCCGGCAGCCCCAGCGGGGTGATCAGCGGTGGCGTTTTCGGGGGCAACAATTCGACGACGGGGGCCTCCAATCTCGCGACTTCGTTCACGTTGGGTGGCGATCTGATGCTTCAGTTGATGGCGCTCAACATGATTTGCGACGTGAATCGCGTCTTCATCATGCTGTATCCCGGCTATGTGACCTTCAACTGGGACGGCATCATGGACAAGAACGATCACCACGGTCTCTCGCACCGGACGGGTGATCTCACGGTCGGTGGCAACTGCGGCCAATCAGGCGGCGTCATGAACGTCATCGATCTCATCGGTCAGATCGACAACTGGTATGCGGGTAAGTTCGCGAAGCTGGTCGGCCTGCTCGACAGCGTGGGGGAGGGCAGCGGCACGCTGCTGGACAATACGGCCACGATGTGGCTCCCAGAGCTGTCGGACGGCGCGGCTCACAATCTGAACAACTTGCCGATCGTCCTTGCCGGCGGCGCGGGTGGGTACCTGAAGATGGGCGGCAACGTCGTGAACGTGGACACGGGCACGCCCGACGCTGGCAAGAGCACGTCCACCTGCGCCGATGGCAGCACCGGCGCCATCGGTTACACGGGATCGAATGGCGGCAACGTACCCATCAACAAGCTGTACGTGACCCTGATGAACGCCGTCGGCTGTACGGCCGATGGTACCGCGAGCGGCGGCAAGGTGACGACCTTCGGCGTGATGGACGGCACCGGCGCGACGGCTGGTATCAGCAACCCAGGCGAGGTCTCGAAGCTCACGGCGACGGGCTAGCGCCAGCCGCCGTAAGGCCAGGCGACAGCTACGGTCACCTGGCCGGAAGCCCCCGAAAGGGGGCTTTCGTGCGTTCGAGTCGACCAAAGCGCGACGTCCAGCGCTCCCGCATCGGCCGCCGGCGACACACCGGACGCGATCGCGGCTCAGAGCGCTCGTTCGGCGATCTCGGTCAGCTCGGCGTCGGTCAAGACGAGCGGATTGCCGCGCATGCTGCTGGAGCTCTTTGCCCGCTCGACGAGCGCGGGAATCTCGGCGCGCGTCATGCCGTGACGGCCCAGTCCCGGAACGTCGAGGGTGCGGCAGAGCGCCCCGATGAACGTGATGCCATCCTCGGCGGCAACGTCGTCGGGCGACGCCGCCGTGAGCAGCACGGCGAGCTCTCGAAAGCGCGCCAAGGCCGGATGCTCCGGGGCGCGCGCCCGCAAGGCCCGCAAGTTCACGGTCATCACGTGGGGCAGCAGGGCCGCGCAGATCGCGCCGTGGGGTGCGCCGAACATTCCACCCGCCGGGGCCGCGAAGCCGTGGACGGCGCCCAGGCCGGCGTTCGCCAGGCACAGGCCGCCGCACACGCTGGCGATCGCCAGATCGGCGCGCGCGGCGGCATCGTCAGCGAGACCGTTCACGTAGGCCCGGCCCAGCGCGCCCGCCGAGCGGCCGATCCCCTCGCGCGCCAGCGCGTCCGACAGCGGGTTCGCGCGCAGCGAGAGGAACGGCTCGATCACCTGCGACAGGGCATCGAGCCCGCTGCTGGCGATCACCGGACGCGGCAGCGACGCCAGCAGCTCGGGATCGATCACCGCCAGCCTCGGCAACATCAGCGGGCTGCGCAGGCTGGCCTTGACCCGCGCCTCGGGGACGGCGAGCACGGCGTTGCGCGTGACCTCGGCGCCCGTCCCCGCGGTCGTGGGAATGGCGACGAACGGCAACGGCGGCTGCTTCAGCGGGCGCCCCGCGCCCACCACCTCGAGGAAGTCGAGCGGCTCTCCCCCGTTGGTGGCGAGCGCCGCGATCGCCTTGCCGGCGTCGAGCGCGCTGCCGCCGCCGAAGGCGATGACGGCGCCGGCGCCCGCGTCGGCGACCGCGCGCACGCCCGCGCGCGCCAGCTCGACGGTCGGCTCCTCCGTGACCGTGAATGACGCGGTGGTCACGCCCCGTGCCGCCAGCTGGGCGACGAGCGCGTCGGCGCGTCGGCCATCCCGCCCCGTCACCAGCAGCGCCGAGGTGATCCCCCAGTCGGCCAACGTAGGCGCCACCTGCTCGGTCACGCCGGGGCCGAACAGGATGCGCCCGGCGGTGGCGAACTCGAACCCTACCAAGCGTCGTCCGTGGGGGGCGGAGACACCGAGAAGAACTTTCGCGCCGTGCGCGGCTCCGCCATCAGACCGTCGACGGCGGCACGCCAGGCCTGATAGTGCGCGGTGGTGCGATGGGACGCGTGGGCGTCGGCGGAGCGGTAGACCTCGACCAGCACGAAGCGGGTCGGGTCGTCCTGGTCCTGGAAGACGTCGAAGCGAACGACGCCTGGCTCGCCCACGCTGGCGCTGGCGTTCGCCTCCGTCGCGGCGCGGAACGCCTCGAGGGCGGCCGCGTCGGGTTTGACGTGGATCTGAACGTGAAGGCAGTGAAAGTTGTCCGGCATGATGACCGAAGCGTACAACCAGGCCCAGCGGCGCGCCTAGCGTCGGTTCGCCCGAAATTGCGGTCGTCGTCAGCCGCGGCTAGCCTCGGAGCGGATGCCTCCCGAGCGCGCGCGCAAGACCTGGTTGCCCCCGGTCGGCTCGCCCGGATATCACATCCTGCTGGTGGCGGTGGCGCTGCTGGTGCTGGGGCCGCTCGGCGGCGTGACGGCGGCCTACATGAACTTCAGCCTGGGCTTCTTCGTGGGCGGGCAGGTGCTGGCTGGGATCCTGGGCAGCGCCGTCACCTACGGCTACGGGGTCGAGGGGAAGCAGGGCGCGAACTACATGCAGACCTTGGCGGCGTCGGTGGCGACGCTGTCGGGCATGTGCGTGGTCGTGCAGGCGATGGTCTGGCTGGGCATGCCGCAGCCGTCCGCCTGGAAGCTGGTGGCGTTCTTCATCTGCGTGGGGATGTTCGGCGTCGGCGTGGGCATGCTGTACACGCCGCTGCTGGTCGATCGCCTGCAGCTCGAATACCCGTCGGGCCACGCGGTGGCGAACATCCTGCGCGCGCTCACCGATCCGCGGCTGCTACGCCGCTCGATCGGCAAGCTGGGCGGCGGCACCCTGGCGGGTGGGGGGCTGGCGGCGCTCGCCGACCATGTCGCCTTCGTCGGCGCGACCCGCATCTCGGGATCGACGATCGGGGCCGGCATGGTGATCGGCTCGCGCAACACCGTGTCGGCGGCGCTGTACGGCGCGGTGGGCGTGGCGCTGGTGCCGACCTTGCGGGCGCACGGGTGGCTGGGCCCGCACGATCCGTTCCGGAAGATCGGCTTTCTCGGCGCCCTGGCGATGATCCTGGGCGCGGCCGTCGTCGACCTGACCTTGGTCGGCGTCGACGCCACCCGGAGGATCCGCGCCCGGGGGGGCGTGGCGGTCCTGCAGGTGGACACCCGCGGCAAGTCGTTGAGCACGCGCTCGTTGCTGGTCTGGTGCGCGGTCTGGGCGGTGGCGCTGGTGATGGTGACGCACCTGTTGCTCGGCCAGCCGGTGGGCTGGGTGGTGCTGGCCATCGCGCTGTCGGTGGTGTTCGTGTGCATCAACGGCATCTCGAACGGCATCACCGATTCGAACCCCATCTCCAGCGCGTTCGTCATCTCGGTCTTGCTGATGTCGGCCCTCGGTCTGAAAAATCCCGTCGCCGGCCTGATCTCGTCGAGCGTGCTGCTGCTGTCGTGCGCGATCGGCGTCGACATGCAGCAGGATCGCTCGACGGGGTGGCGGCTGGGGACGAACCGGCTGAACCAGTTTCGCTATCAGGTGCTGGGGGTGGGCATGGGCGCGATCCTGTGCGTGGTGTTCGCGCGGCTGTTCATGCGGGCCTACCCGGTGCTGGCCGTGGACAGCTTCACCCACCCCGAGGCGCGCACCGGTGAGTGGCAGTCGGCCATGACGTTCAAGCTGGTCGGCTCGATCCGCGATCTGGGGCATCTGCCGGCGTACAAGGCGGTCGCGCTCGCCATCGGGTTCGCGCTGGGGTTCGGCATCGAGATCGCGCGCAAGCTGCTGTTCCGTTCCGCGGGGTATCGCGCGGCCGTGGCGCGTGGTCGGGGCGGCGCGCTGCTCGGCTGGTTCGTCGAGGCGCTGCTCCTCCCCAGCCCGTATGCGTCGTCGTTCGGCGGCTTCGTCGACCTGCCGACGTCGCTGTGGTTCGGGGCAGGCGGTCTGATCTCGGACGGAATCAATCTGACGAAGGGGCCAGTGGCGAAGGCCGTCGTCGTCGCGGGCGCGGAGGCAGAGGCGTTGCCCGAGGACATGAGCACGGCGTCGCTGGTGGGCGGTGGCTTGATCGCCGGCGAGTCCCTGTTCGCGCTGGGCGTGGGGCTGTTCGGCCTGCTCCATCTCCTGTGAGCAGCGGGGGCCGTTCAGGTGGGGGACCGCCGTGATTTGGCCCGGCGTCGGCGCAGCAGCGCCACCACCAGCACCACCACCGTCAGCAGCACGCCGCCCGCGACGAACGGCGTCCCCCGCAGCAAGGTCAACCCTTCGACCAGCTCGCGGAACAGGGCCACCAGACCTCGCACCACCAGGCCGCCGAACCGCAGCACGAACGGAAAGAGCGACAGCAGCGCGAGGAGCTTGAGGCCGCGCCCGCGGGTGCGACCGGCGGCGACGAAGTCGGGGACGCCAGCGGCGTGGGTCGCCTGGCTGGCGCCGCGCCCGCCATCGAAGGCGCGCCGCCGCGCCGGATCGGAAAGAATCTCGTAGGCCCGGTTGATCTCGCTCATCTTCGCGCTGGCCAGCTCCTCCAGCGGATTTCCCTGGTGGCGATCGGGGTGATACTTCGCCCCCAGGGCACGGTAGGCGGCGCGGATCTCGGCGTCCGTCGCGGTGCGCGCGACGCCCAGCACCAGGTAGGGATCTTGTGGCTCGGCCGCCGCCATCACCGTCCCGTCTTGTGGGTCGCCGCCGCCCCGCTCGGCGACTGCAGATACCGGAACAGATCGGCGTCCGTCGACAGCACCAGCCAGCTGTCCTTGTCGATGGTGGCCTTGTACGTGTCCATGGTGCGCAGGAACTTGTACAGCTCGGGGTTGCGGTTATAGGCGGCGGCGTAGATGCCGGTCGCCTCTGCGTCGCCTCGCCCCATGATCTCCTGCGTCTTGCGGTAGGCCTCGGACTCGATGACCTTCAGCTCGCGCTCCTTCTTGCCGCGGATCTCGGCGCTCTTCCCCTGCCCCTCCGAGCGGTGGCGATCGGCGATGCGCTTGCGCTCGGAGATCATGCGGTCGAAAACCTTCGCCTGCACCGTCTCGATGTAGTTGACGCGCTGGATCTGCAGATCGACCAGCTCGATGCCGTAGTCGGGGACGACGTGCGAGGCGCGTTCCAGGATGAGGCGGGTGATCTTGTCGCGGCCCAGCTCGACCTGGCGCATCGCCTCGGCCTCCATCACGTCCTCGACCTCCTCGGCCCGCTCGAAGGCGCGGTTGCTGGTGCGCACCACCTCGATCAGGTTGTGATTGGCGATGACGTTGCGGGTGTCGCCGTCGATGATGTCGTCGAGGCGCGACTGCGCGCCCCGCTCGTCGCGCAGCCGCTGGAAGAACAGCAGCGGGTTGGCGATGCGCCAGCGGGCGTACGTCTCGACCCAGATGTACTTCTTGTCGCGCGTGGGCAGCTGGTTGGCGTTGCCGTTCCACTCCAGCCAGCGCTTGTCGAACACGTTCGCTTCCTGCGCGAAGGGCACCTTCACGTGCAGGCCTGGGTGGGTGATGGCCTGCCCGATCGGCTCGCCGAACTGGGTGATGACGACCTGCTCGGTCTCGGACACCGTGTACAGCGCCGAGGACAAGGTGGCGAGGCCCAGGATGGCCAGCGCCCCGCCGATCAACAGCGTCCGCAAGGTCATGGCTTCACCTCCTGCGTCGCGCCGAGGGGAAACATGGGGAGGATCCCCTTCGCCTTCTCGTCGAAGATCAGCTTCTTTCCGGCGGCCGGCAGCATGGCCGACATCGTCTCCAGATAGAGGCGGGTGCGGGTGACGTCCGGGGCCTTGCGATATTGCTCTTCCAGCGCGACGAACCGCTCGGCGTCACCCTTGGCGCGGTTCACGCGATCGACGGCGTAGCCCTCCGCCGCCTCGATCTTCTGCTCGGCCAGGCCGCGGGCGCGCGGAATCTCCTGGTTGTACTCGGCCCACGCCTCGTTTATGGACCGCTCGCGCTCCTGGATGGCCTGGTTGACCTCGTTGAACGACGGCTTGACCGACTCGGGCGGATCGACGTCCTGCAGCACCAGCTGCTGCACGGAGATGCCGTTGTCGTACAGCTTGCACAGGTTCGACAGCAGCTCCTTCGCCTTGGCGGCGATCGATTCGCGCCCCACCGTCAGCAGCTCGGTCACGCTGTGGTCGCCCACCACCGTGCGCATCGAGGCCTCCGCCATCAGGCCGAACGTCTGCTCGACGTCGCGCAGCTTGAACAGGTACTTGTAAGGGTCGGAGATCTTGTACTGAACGATCCACTCGACGGTGGCCACGTTCAGATCGCCGGTCAGCATCGACGACTCCGAGGCGGTCTTCTCGTCCTTCTGGAACGAGCTCTGGATGTCGGCGCGGACGGTGCGGAACCCGAACTCCTGCTTGAGCTGGCGCTGCACCGGCACCTTCTGCACCTGCTCGATGCCGAAGGGGAACTTCGTGTGCGGGCCCGGCTCGCTGGTGCGCACGAACCGGCCGAAGCGGGTGACCAGCGCCACCTCGTCAGGCTCGACCTGGTAGTACGAGCTGCCCAGCGTCGCCAGCACCACGATGGCGACGATGAGCCCGCCGATGAACCGACGCGAGCCACGCAGCCGCGCGCCCGTTTCCCGGACGACGCGGAGAAAGTCCTCCGGATCGAAGTTCGCGCCGTTGGTCGCCATGGCCCCTTATCGCACCTTCCCCGGTGCGGGGCGGAGAATTCGACCGCCTCAGTGCGCGGCGGGGGCGTGTCGCGCGGGGCCGTGCCCCATGGGCAGCTCCTTCTTGGTGAATCCGGCCGGAATGGCGAACAGCGTCGCCGCCAGCGGACCTCGCTTGACGCTCTTCACCTGCTCCTCCTCGCCCCGCTTGCCGTCCGCCTCGATGGGCACCCGCGACACGGGAATGCCGGGCGCCTTGTCGAACGACATGAAGGGTCCGCGGCTGGGCGCGCCGGGTCCACCGGTGAAGTCACGGCTCATCTCCTCGCTGAACTTCTGCAGGCCAGAGAAGTCTTCCTTCTTGACGAGCCCCGCGCTCCAGGGCGAGACGCAGTCCTCTTCCTGCGGCTTGCCGTCGACCATCACCCGGTACATCTCGCACGCGAAGCCGTTGACCGACTTCTTCTGCCCGAGCGGCTCGAACTTCCATTCGCGGGCGGCCACGGCGGCGGCGCCGTTCAGCTTGCCCATCATTCCTTCCATCTTCTGGCGCTGTTCGGGGGGCATGTTCTTCATGCGCTCCTCCATCTGCGCCCGCATGCCGTCCATCTGCGCCTTCAGGCGCTGGCGATCGGCTTCGGTGATCTCCGTGTACGTCTTGTCGCGCTCGCGAATGATCACCATGCGTTTCCCCACCGCGTCGAGGAGCATCTCCGTGGGGCCCATCGCCGGATCGCGCCCCGGATCGTCGACGCGCAGGCGATCGCCGTCGGCGTACAACGTCGTCGTGGGGTGACCACCCCGCTGCATGGCGATGGTCACCCCGGCCCAGGCGGGCAGCGGCAGCAACAGAGCGCCGCCCAGGATGGTCATCGCCAGGAGGGGAGTGGACGAGGTCATCGGCTTGTCACGCATGCCGATAGCATCTCACGAAAGCCGACCGTCGGGGGCTGGTCGGAATCGGCTACGGGATGGGTGCGAGGGCGCCGTCCTGCCACTTGGTGGCATCGAACGTGAACTTCCCTTCGGTGAACAGGCCGGTCGTCGAGACGGAGCTGTCCGCGGGGAGGATGTATTTCTTCAAGAACGCGTTGTAGGTGTTGGTCCACTCGGATCCGCCGGCCTCGCAGTGGCCGCCGCTGTATTGCGTGAACCCGACGGCATCCTTGCTGCCCAGGGCGTCGTAGATCATCTGCGTGTACTTGAGCGTCGTCCAGACGCAGATGGGGCAGTTCCAGCTGTCGGCGTTCCCCTCGCGCACCAGGATGGGTCTCGGCCACGCCAGGGCCAGCACCTCGTGCTGATCGATGGGCAGCTTGTTCACGTTGCTGCCGAACTGCCCGAACTGCTGTCCCATCCAGGACGTCTCGCCGAAGATCTCGCTGGCGGTCTGCACCGAGGTCGTCTGGGCCTGGGCGATGCGCCAGCCGCTGGTCGTCCCGGAGCCGGGGGACTGCATGCCCACCATGGCGATGCGATCGTCGAACAGCCCCATGGTGGCGGCCGTCTTGCCGTTCCGCGAGCAGCCGAGGCCGAACATCTTCTTGGTGTCGATGTTGTGCCCCTGGGTCATCTCCAGGCCGTCGATGATCCGGCTCGCCACCCAGGCCCAGGCCATCAGGCTGCCGGTGTCCTTCGAGGTGGGGAAGAAGTCGTAGAACTTTCCCGACGTGCCCCGGCTCGAGCCGGCGGCGGCGACGTTGGTGGTCAACCAGGTCAGACCGACGCCGATCGACGCCACGCCGGTGGGCGCGCCCGCGTCGACGTCGAACATCGCCGGGAAAGGACCGGTGCCGCTCGGGACCTTGATGGGGACCGCCAGCGTCCAGGTGCGGCCGCCGCCGCCCATGTTCAGGGTCAACATGCCGCCGCTGTAAGTGGCGGTCATCGTCTCGGGCTTGCCGGGCTTGGGACCGTAGATGAACGCCTGCGCCAGCACCTTGATCTCCTTCTGCCGGCAGACCCAATCCGCCCGGGTCGTCACCTTCGTTCCGTCGAGGAACGTGAAGGGGTCGGGCATCTTCGCGTTCGTCTTCAAGCTGGCGAAGGTGGGAGCCGTGAACGTCTTCGAGCAGGCCACCGCCGAGCAGTCCTCGAGACCGCAAGGAGCTCCCGGGGCCGGGGCGCCGCCAGCGCCTGTCGTGCCTCCGGACGAGGTCGCGCCTCCGGTCGGGGTGGAGCCGCCCGAGCCGGTCGGCGCCCGGCCACCGCCTCCGGACGCGCCGCCGGTAACGCGACCGCCGGCGCCACCGCCGCCGATGATGGCGCCGCCCGTGCCGGGGCGCCCCCCGCTGCCACTCGCGACGCCGCCGCCGCTTCCGGCGACCACGGCGCCGCCCGAGCCGTTGCTCCCTCCGCTGTTCGTCGTTCCCCCGCTGCCGGTGGTGCCACCCGTGCTGGCGGGGGACCCACCGGTGCTGGAGACCGTGCCGCCGCTGCCGGTGGAGCCGCCGCTGCCGGTGGAGCCGTCACCCGGAGTCGCGCAGGATGACAATAGCATAATAAAAACGGACGCATAGCCGCAATGTCGGAGCATGGGGGGGCCTTTCGCCGATCGTTCGTTGCCGCTCAGCGGAGGCATGAGCCGCGCACGAAGAAGTGGTGCCTGTTAATTGCTCAGCGCACGAGCAAAGTGTCACCTTCTCGAATGAGCACGCGCATAAAAAATGCACTGCGCAAAATGTGCGACACCGGCGTAGGCGCCGACCGGCCCACCGGGGCGACCAACTTGCGTCTGACTTGGGCGAGGCAGCGGCCTCGCGTCGAAGCGGTCTCCCGCGCCTACGTCACGGATACGGCGTGCCGTCGCGATGGACGAAGGTCCACTTTCCGTCGATCAGCACGGCCTTGAGGTCGTCGTCGGGGAAGCTTCCTTCGTCCCCCGGCGTCCTGTCCCCCATCTCGAGGTAGACGACCTCTTCCTCGGTCTCGTTGAGCAGACAGTGAGCGTTCCCCGTGCCGGCCTTGAAGCCGGCGCACATGCCGGGGGCGAGCTGGGTGCGCCCTTCATCGGTGTGCAGCGTCGGGCGCCCTTCCAGGATGTAGACGAGCTCGTCCTGCTTGCTGTGCGAATGCCGGAGCGCCGAGATCGAGTGAGGCGCGATGCGGGTGAGGTTGACGCCGAAGTTGGTCAGCCCGAACAGATCGCCGAGCGGGCGCTTCTCGCGGCCCATCACGCGCGTCGCGAACGGCTCGGGATAGTTCGACCGCTTGGCCCGGGCCGGTACTTCGGCGGCGACGATGGCGATGGGAACTTCTTTCGCTGACATGGGACCTCCCCCCGCGAATGATGCCGTATCGGGACCGAACGTGGCGGGCCATTTCGCGTCCGCGAGTTACCGAGTCGGGGTGGCCGCGACAACGTTGTCGCGAAGCCGTCTCGCGGGGAGATCGATCGAGCGTGATCCGGCACGGCTTGATCGTGCACCACTGGCGCGCCATGTTCGGACCCGGTCGTTCAGGTTCTTTCGAACGGGTCGCGCTTCTGGCGCTCGGCGTCCTGTGTGGATGCGGAGTGGCCAAGACCTCGAAGGTCGGGCCCATCGGGGGCAGCAGCGGCGAGGTTCAGGCGGCCGACGGCAGCGCCGTGACGACCTCCATTTCCGATCACGTGATCGTGCGCAGCGTCGACACCGACGCCACCTTGAAGACCTGGCCATCGTCCTGGAGCGGCCGGCGCCCAATCCCGCGGTGACTCTCTTCCTGCACATCCCCGCCATGCCCGCCGGCTACTTCGTCGTCGGTGCCGAATACGCTCTGGCGCTCTTCGTCAGTTTCGACTCGATCTTCTATGTCAAAGTAAATCAGGACCTCACCCTTTCGCAAAACGGACGGCTGATGGTGTTGGGCCTGAATAGGGCTTCATTCAGCGGACCTCCGCTGCCGTCCAGCTTCGCCGGGGGGATCACCTCACGGACGCTGGCGTTTCGTGTTTCGAGACACGCTTCACGTGCTCACGGGAGCACCACGCGGTGCATGTGGTGAATGGACAATCGAACGCGACGATTGTGACGGGGCAAACCGCGCTGGTGGGAACACTGTCCTTCGTCTCGGCGCAGTTCGATCGGGTCATCCCCGACGGCGTCTGCGACGAAAGGTCGCCGACCTTGATGGTCGCCTTCGAGACGGATGTGTGTCCGGCAACCAGCGGTCCGCCGTGCGTATCCGGGGCATCCCGGTGCTGCGGCGACGTCGCGGTGGCGGCGGTCTGTGCCGGCGGGTCCTGGACCTGTCCCAGCGGGTCGGTCCCGGTCAGCTCCTGTACCGGCTTCGGGATGAACGAGTCGGGCACCTGCGCGAACCCATGAAAAAACGAGCCGTGACGGGTCACCCTCCCGTCACGGCTCTCCCCACCCCCAGGCTCGTTCAGGTGGTCAGCTAGCCCTTCGAAGAGGACTTCTTCGAGGGCTTCTGATCTTTCTTTTGCGGCGTCGCCATGGCGTGCTCCGGCGCCTTCGCCGTGGCGGCGTCCTTGGTCGGTGGCAACGCAGCCACCTTGGCGTTGAGGTCGCTCACCTGCTTGGCGAGCGTCGCCTCGTTGGCCTTGCTCGCGTCGAGCTGGGACTTCAGGCCGTCCCGCTCTGCCGTGACGGTGGCCAGGTCGGCCTTGGTCTTGTCCAGATCCGCCTTCGAGTTGTCACAGGCGCCGGCCGCCAGCCCCATGGCGAGAGTGGCTCCGAGGAACAGGTTCGAAATCTTCATCGGGAAGGTCCTCCTGGGTTGATCGGTCGGACGACGTCCCAAGCACGTCCCGTTCCAGGCGCGGACCGCGCGATCTCCGTCTCTGGCGGGCCCGCGACGTTCGTTTTCGCGCCGCCCAGCCGCGAGCGCGTAAGATTTTCTTACGGGGCGGGTCCGGTCAGCGCGTCATCGCTCGAGGGCGGCCGCGATCTGCTTCGGCAGCTCCGCCGCTTCGATCTCCTCGATCGTCTTCGGCAGCGCCAGCGACCAGTTGGGCCAGCTCGTCGTCGTGCCGGGCATGTTCGGCTGTTCCAGCACGCCCAGCGCGTCGTCCAATGTCGCCAGGAGCACGCGCGAGGGGGCGCGCCCCAGCACGCGATGCACCTCGACGACGACCTCGTCCACCGGCGCGTCGTCGGGCAGGCCGGTCAGCCTGGCCAGCTTGTTCCTCAGATACGTCAGGCCTTCCTCGTTCGGCGTCACGCCCGCCGAGCGCGCGTGATCGGCGGCCTTCCCCGTCCAGATGCCGGCGGTGGTCGCCAGATCGTGGGTGGTCACGCCCGACAGCGCCAGCTCCAGGAACTCCTCGGGCGGCTGGTCCTCGAAGAACAGCAGGCGGTACGACAGCAGCTTCTGCGCGGCCAGCAGCTCGCGCGTGCCGGGCAGGACCGTGCCCAGATCCTCGCCGACGATGACGGCGCGGGCGCGCTGGCTCTCGATGGCCACGATGGCCAGCAGCTCGTCGACGGGGTAGCGCACGTACGTGCCCCCCTTGTTGCCGAGGCGGCGCGGGATCCAGAACAGGCGGAACAGCCCCATCACGTGGTCGATGCGCAGGCCGCCCGCGTGGCGCAGCATCGCCCGGATGGTCTCGATGAACGGCTTGTACATGGCCGCCCGCATCTTGGTGGGGATGAAGGGCGACAGCCCCCAGTCCTGGCCGTCGAGGTTGAAGCCGTCGGGCGGGCAGCCGATCGAGATGTCGCCCGCCAGAAAATCCTGCCAGCACCAGCCGTCGGCGCCCGCGATGTCGAAGCCGACCGGCAGATCGTGAAACACACGCACGTCACGCGACGCCCGCTCGAGCTGCGTGTCGAGCTGCCACTGCACCCAGGCGTGAAAATGTACCCGCTTGTCCCCGACGCAAAGCTGATGCACCGCCTCGGTCGACGGCCGGCCGTACTGGGTGGGCCAGCTTCGCCAGTCCTTGCCGTGGCGCTCGGCCAAGGTGCAGTAGGCGGCGAACTCGTCCAGCGCTGCCCCTTCTTCCTTGCGGTAGCGTTCGAATTCGGGGTGCCCCGGAAAGCCAGCCCACAGCAGCTCCAGGGCACGCATCTTCAGATCGAAGATGCGATCGCGCTCGATTTTTCGAGCGGCGTTCAGCGCGCGCGCTTCGCTCCCCAGGCGTCTGAGCTCGGCGCCCGTGGCGCCCGCCGCCTCGGCGCCGGGGATCTCCTCGATGCGCAGGTAGAGCGGGTTCCGGAAGCGGCGGCTCGACGGGTAGTAGGGCGACGCCTCGATGGGGTGCACGGGCGCCGGCGCGCACAGCGGGTTCACCATCAGCGCCCCGCCGCCCAGCCGCTTCGTCCAGGCGCCGAGCGCGCGCAGGTCGGCCAGATCGCCGATCCCCCAGCTCTCGCGCGAGCGCGCCGCGTACAGCTGCGCCGCCCAGCCCCAGACCTTCAGATCGTCGGGCAGGAAGCACTGCCCGGGCGTGGCCAGCAGATGGATGGGGGCCTGCGATGCCCCCGCCGCCGTCTTGGCGTTACCAGCCGACGGCAACAACGTGTGATAGCCGAAGGGGAGATCGAGCGGCAGCGCATCGGTCGGGCCGAGGGCGAAGCGGGTCCCGTCTTCCAGTTGCAGCTCGCCGCCCCGGTCGCGGATGCTCTCCAGCCGCTGGCCGGGGCGGACCACCTGGATGTGCGTGCCGGACGGGTCGGCATCGACGTCGGGGTCGACGCCCATGGCTCCCATGACCTCGGCGCGCGTCTCGTCGCTGGTCAGCCGCGCGCGGCCGAACGCATCGTGAAATTCGTCCTCGATGCCCCAGGGATCGGTCAGCGGCCCCAACCTCCGCGCAACGCC
>DASYCK010000115.1:0-39490 GCA_036500205.1 Polyangia bacterium
CAGCGCGCGAACGAGCGGCTCATCGACGGGCCGCAACGTCGCTTCCATGCCGACGAGATGGACGCGCCATTTCTCGCCGCGCAGGGAGGCCCATTCGGAGGCTGCCGGGTTCTCGCTCATGATGGCCATGATGATCGTAACGCGGGCCGCGCGGCAAAGCTGGGTCGCCGTCACCAAACTGAACAGCCAAGATCCGTGGGGGATGCCGCATCCCCCGCGCTCAGTCGTAATACCCATCCAGAAACCAGCGGTCGCACAATCGATCGTGGTGCAGGCGATAGAGCGCGCCGTCCGAGGCGTGCACGTCCCAGTAGTCGCGAGAGAAGCCGCTTTCCCCCTGTTCGTCGCGGCGCCACCACTCGCCGCTCAGCCGGTAGGGGCCGGCGGCGACGGTGACCCGCGCGGTGGTCGCTCTCCCGCGCAACGCCGCCGGCCCTTCCGGCCCCAGCATCACCTCGATCTCCTCGGGGGGGCGGAAGCGGCGCATGGCGATGGTGGGGGCGTCTGCCATCGTCGGTGAAGGGTCCCGCCGCGCGCCGCCGATCAGCGCATAGGGGGCCACGCCGACGGCCTCTTCGCGCCAGGTGTCCTCGCTGCGGGGGGCGCCCACGTTCTCGGGGCCGACCAGCGCGGCCAGGCGGGCGATCGTCGCCGCCAGTCGATCGGGCGCCGGTCCGGCGGGACGGAGGAAGTCGAGCTGCGCGCCGCGCGCGCGCGCCGGGCGGGCCACGATCAACAGGCCGATGATGGGGGCATCGGGCGGCTTGCGCGTCAGCTCGAGCCGCGCGAGCTGCAACAGCGGCCCCACGTCGCGCGTGGGCGCCGCCAGGTTCACCTCGCGCACGTCGAACGTGCGCGTCTCCAGCTGCAGGCGCAGCGTGATCCCGACGCAGGCCAGGCCGCGGCAGGCCAGCCGCGACAGCAAGCGATCGCACAGCCCGCGCAGCACGAACGCCAGCGGCTCCAGCTCGGCGATGGCGTCATCGAGCGCCAGCCCTTCCTCGACGGCGTCCGGCGGCAACGTGGGCAGAAACGGCTCGTCGTCCTCGCCGCGCGCCACCCGGTGCAGGCGCGCCCCCGCGGCACCGAGCCGCAGCCCCACGTCGGCGGCGGGCAGCGCCGCGAACGCGCCCACGAGCGCGATCCCCCAGCGCCCGAACGTCGCCGTCGTCTCGGCGGGGAGCGGCTCGCCCAGCACGCCGAGCGCCAGCGGGGCCAGAAAGCCGGAGTCACCCCCCGGGGGGACGATGACCCGCTCGCGGGCGCGGGTGGCGACGCGCGCCGTGCCCTTGCGCTCCGCGATGGCCACCCGCACCCCCAGCCCCACGCGCACCGCGCGCTGCTGGATCACCTGGGCGATGGCCGCCTCCGACGGATACAGCTGCCCCAGATCGCCGATCTCGAAGAACACGCGCCCCGGCTCACGCTCGACGTGGGACGCGAACGCGAAGCCCAGATCGGCGAGCGCCGCCTCGGCCGCCTCCGCGTCGGCGGCCGTGCGGGGACACAGGGTCAGGCCGGGGCAGACCGCCGCCGCCTGCGCCGACGTCAAGCCGACCCGCACGCCGGCCCGGCGGGCCTCGGCGCTGACCATCGTCACGCGCGCGCGGCCGGGCCGTCCGTCGCGGCCGAGCGGCGCTTCGCACAGCGCCACCGGCGTCCCGCGCAGCTCGGGCGAGCGTCGCAACGCCGCTTGCAACGCGAGCTGGGGAACATGAACACAGGCGAGCCGCACGCGTCGCCCCGGTCATTGCGCCTGCGGCCCCGATGGCCGCACCGTGAAGGACAGACCTTGATCGTTCGCGGGGGCGGGCGCGCTGCCGCGCTCTCGTTCGACGGAGATGCGCGTGTCGAGCGACGTCAACAGCGGCCCCCCCACCACCACGAAGTGGGGACGGGCGCCGTGCAGGACCACGGCGGTGGTGGCCGCCGCCCCCGCGCTGCGCGCCAGCGCCACCACCAGCGCCATCGTCCCCTGGCGCTCGGCCGCGTGGCGCAGGCGCAGCCAGGCGGCGGTGGGGGCGCGCGGCGCTTGCTCGCCGAAGTCGATGGCCACCACGCCGAAGCCCCCCGCGGCGATCAACAGATCGGCCGCCTGCAGTCCCAGCCGGCCGGCGCGGATCCACAGCAGCCGCGACAGCACCACGCCGGCCGCCTCGGCGGACCGCGGGTCGAAGGCGCCCGCGGTGTCGACCAGCGCCACGGTCTGCTCGCGCGCGATCGCGGCCGCCAGGGTCGCGTGAAGCACGGACGTTCGCCCCGCCGAGCGGCGTCCGCACAGCTCGACCAGCGCCGCCGCCGGCCACCCCCCCGCCAGCCGCGCGTCGAGCGACGGGAGGCCGGTGGACAGGCGGGCGCGCCGGGGCTCGTGCTCGAGGCGGGACGCGGGGATCAGATGCGCGGCCAGCGCGCCGTCGAGGCGTCCCAGAGCAAGTCCCATGAGGCTCAGTCTGTGACTGAACATAAGTTCAGGTCAAGCCCAAACGAAGCGCGCATCGGAGGAGGGCGTTTTTGTGCCGCGCCGGGCCGAAAAGTCCCTAGATCGCAGGCTCGAAGATGCAACCTCTCATTTCCCGAGTAACGCAGTTTTCGCCAACACGAAATGCGACTGAAACCGGCGATCGGCCACAATCAGCCAGGTATGGCAAGCAGCGCATCCAAGGATCTCGCTCTGGCGGCCGACTTGGGGACGGGCGGCTTCTCGGCACGGCTACAGGGGGCCAGCCTCTGGGATCTCGTGCAGATGGAGTGCCTGGGGCGCACCCATCGCGCGGTGCGCATCACCAGCGGACCTCAGGCCGGCCTGCTGTTCTTCGACGGTGGGCGCGTGATCCACGCCGAGACCGCCCACGCGCTCGGCGAGGCGGCGGCGATGGAAATTCTGTCGTGGGTGAGCGGCTCGTTCGATCCTTGTGACTCCGCCTGGCCGCGCTTGCCCACCATCACAACATCCACAGAGGGACTCTTGTTGAAGGCGGCTCAGGGCCGAGACGAAGGACCGCAGTCCAATCTGGTCGCGTTCCCCGGACGCACGGGCGCGCGGGCGCCCAACTTCGAGCCTCCCCTGCTCGCCGACGACAAAGACTGGGAGAGTGAAGTGACAAGACCTGCCGGACCGAGCATCGGGTTGGGGTTCGACGCGAATCGCCGCGATTCGGGCGCCGCCGTCATCGACTTGCCCATCGCCGCCCGCCTGGCCGCCAACGGGACCGTCATCGAGACGAACGACGACGATCTGGCCGACGCCGTCGCCTACGCCGGCCGCCTGGCGGGCCTGATCGGCGAGCTGCTGGGCCTGGAGGGGTTCCGGGCGCTCGAGTGCGCCTCGAAGGAAGAGCGCCTCGTCATCTACGTCGAGGAAGAAGGGGGCCTGGTGGCGGGGCGCGTTCCGGCGGCCGCAGACGTCAGCATCCTGCGCGATCGGCTGGGCCTGTGACCGGTCAGGTGACGAGCGCGCTGGGGGCGGGCCTGGGCAGCCTGTTCGATCTGCCCGAGGTCTACGGAAGTTTTCTGGTGACACCCGCGGGGAACGTCGCCGCGCGCGCCATTCCCGAGATCGTCGACGACGCCACGCTGTCCGAGGTGGGCGGTCGCATCATCCGTCTGGGCGACACGTTTCAGACCGTCGGCGTCAGCCCCGATCTCTGCGTCATGCGCTTCACCGAGCACAAGCTCTACGTGAAGACGTTGCCGGTCGGCGTGCTGTGCATCGTCACCGGCAGCGGCATCAGCCTGCCTGCGCTGCGCATGGCCGCGAACCTGGTGGCGCGCAAGGTCGCGCCCGAGATGTCGCGTCTCGCGTCGTCGACCGCCACGCCGCTGCCCACGCTCGGCGCACGCGCCTCGTCGCCTGGCTTCGCCGTGCAGCCGCCTCCGCCGCCGCCCGCGCCGCCGTCCGCCGGGACGACCGGGGCCGTGCCCACGGCACGCATGTACCGCGGCCGGCCGATGAGCTGACCGCGCGTCGGCTCGCGGCACCTACCGCGCGATGGGCGTCAACGGCGAGCGCGAGACCTGTGGTCGCGCGCCGGTGTTGTCCCCGTGCTCGTCCGAATAGCCCGGCATCCCCATCTCCGGGATGTCGAGCCCCAGCACCTCGTCCTCGCGTCCCGGCCGGTTGCCCAAGATCGCGTTGATGACCTTCATGGCGATGGCGGCGGTGATGCCCACCCAGGCGATGTTCACCAGCACGCCGATGCACTCGGCGCCGAACTGTCCGGGATCGCCGAAGAACAGACCGCGCACCGGCCCCGCCACCCCGTTCGTGCCCTCTCCGTACGAGCCGTTCGCGAACAGGCCGAGCGACAGCACGCCCCAGGCGCCGCAAACGCCGTGCACCGACGACGCGCCGACGGGGTCGTCGATGCGCAGCTTGGTCTCGATGAACACGGCCGAGATGATGACGAGCACGCCGGCGACGGCGCCGATGAAGATGGCGGTGAACGACCCCACGAACGCGCAGGGGGCCGTGATGGCGACCAGGCCGGCCAGCATGCCGTTGCACAGCATGCTGATGTCGGGGCGTCCGAACACCAGCTTCGTGTACAGGTAAGCGCCGAAGGCGCCGGACGCCGACGCCAGCAAGGTGTTGACCGCGATGATGGCGATGCGGGGGTCGGTCCCCGACAACGTCGAGCCCGGGTTGAAGCCGAACCAACCGAACGCCAGGATGAACGTCCCCATCACCACCAGCACCATGCTGTGGCCGGGGATGGGGCGCGCGGTTCCGTCAGGCGCGTACTTGCCCAGGCGGGGCCCCAGGATCTTGGCCCCCACGAACGCCGACACGCCGCCCACCATGTGCACCACCGAGCTGCCGGCGAAGTCGACGTGACCGTGGCCGAGGCCGAAGTTCTTCCCCAGCGCCGACAGCCAGCCGCCCCCCCAGACCCAGTTCGCATAGATCGGATAGATGAACGTCGAGATGGCGAACGAGAACGCCACGAAGGCGCTGAACTTCCAGCGCTCGGCCATCGCGCCGGTGGGAATCGTCGCCGCCGTGTCCATGAACACCATCTGGAACAGGAACAGCGTCGCCACCCCCGACGTGTAGACGCCGGGGCTCAGAAAAAACCCGGTCAGCCCGAACAGGCCGAACTCGTGGCTCCCCAGGTGCACGACGAATTCCTTCGTCAAGGTGGGGTCGTTGCCGAAGGTGCCGAGCGGACCGACGCCCCCCATCTGCAGCCCGAAGCCGATGGCCCAGAATCCCAGGATGCCGACGGCGTAGACGAAGAAGTTCATCCCCATGGTGTGGGCGACGTTCTTCGAGCGGGTGAGACCGGTCTCGACCAGCGCGAACCCGCACTGCATGAACATGACCAGGAACCCGGTGACCAGGGTCCAGACGATGTTGGAATTCACCTGCGCGGCGGCCACCTGCTTCGAAAGGTCGGCGATCTGGGCCGTGAGCTGCTCGATGGTCGGGCCGGGCATCGGGTCCCGCCAGCATCGCGCAGCGATGTTTCCGGCGTCTTTCCCCCAGGCTAATTCGCTGTAAGTACGCGCGACGCTAGGCGCCGGCGCCGCCGGGCAGCAAGCGGACCTCGTCGCCCACCGCGATGACGCCCCCTTCGAGCACGGAGCAGTCGAGGGCCAGCTTGCCGTCGAAGCGGCGGAAGATGTCGAGCGTGATCTTGCGGTCCTGCACCTGGGTGTCGGGATCGAACGACGTCATGATGCAGCGCTGGCGCAGTTGCTGGACGCCGATCAGCACGTCCCCGATGCGCAGCGCCGCCCCCGGCCACTTCGTCTCGGCCAGCCCTTCGACGCCCCCGATCACGAGGTTGGGGCGCAGGCGGCGCCCGTCGTGGCCGAACGCCGCGATGGCGCCGTCGGTGGCGACCAGCAGCGGCAGCACGTCGAAGCGCTCGGGGCCGTCGTAGGCCACCAGCCTCGCCCCCTTGCCCGCGATGTCGACCACCTCGGCGGCGACCGGGGCGCTGTTCCAGGGGCGGCGATCGACCAGCACGGCGCCGCGCGGCCCCAGCGATCCCTTGTGGCCGAGGAAGCGCGGGTGCGAGCGCGAGGTGATCACGTGCCCGTCCTCGTCCTCGACGTGGACGAGCCGATCACCCTCGATGCCGAGGGGGCCCACCGCCGCGCGCTCCAAGCGCTCCCCCGCCATCGTCTTGACGGGATATCTCCACAGCTCCGCGACCTTCATCGTCCCCTTGCGGTTCATCTTAGTCGACGCGCGACGGGGGACGGTGCCTTCCTGGCGAACGCGCCTAGAATGGCGGCATGGGCGTCTCCGCCGTTGCCACCCCGACGCTGCGCGGAGAGCGCGCGGCGGCGCGGGAGGCGCTCGCGCTGCGCTCGATCGTTCTGTACAAGACCGTCAAGGCGGCGGTGGCGATCGGTCTGGCGCTGTTGCTGCTGGCGCTGCTGCCGTTCGGGCTCCCCGATTGGATCGCGGTGCTGGGGGCGCGGTTGCGCCACCACTTCGTGCAGGCCTGGTCGATCCACCTCGCCGACTGGCTGGTGAAGAACGTCAGCCGCCACCGCATCGAGCTCACCATCGCGGCCCTGTTCCTCGACGGGACGTTGACCGCGGTCGAAGGGTGGTCGCTGAAGCGCGGCTTCTGGTGGGGGCCGTGGCTGGTGGTGGCGGCGAGCGGAGGGCTGCTGCCGTTCGAGATCGCGGAGTGGCTTCATCACCCCCGGGCAGGGCGGGCGGCGCTGTTTCTCCTGAACGTCGTGATCGTGCTGTTCCTGGCGCGCCATGCCTGGCGCTCGCACCGCGCGAAGGTCGGGCAGCGGCAAGGGTGAGACAGGCTCAGGCGATCTGTTCCAGCCGGTATCGCTCGCACAGCGGATGGCCGCCGAGGAACGGCTCCAGCAGCTTCGTCATCTCGGCGAAGGAGGGACCGTACAGATAGAGCGCGGTCTCGGTCGGACCACGCCACACGCTGAAGACGTGCCCGTGATCCTCCAGCACGCGATCGAGCTCCCCCTCGAGCATCTCCAGCGTGTACTTCTTGTACGTCTCGGGGGGCAGGTCGGTGCCGTTCAGGTAGACCGCCAACCCTTCGTTCACGCCGAAGGGGATGACGCGCTCGTCGGCGGCGATCCGCAGCTTCGAGCCCTTCGGCGCGCCGAGCGCCTCGAGGGTGTCGATGACGAGGCGCTCGGTCTCGGGGGACGAGAGGTTCAGCTTGATCTCGATGTCGCAGTATTCGACCTCGCCCGTCTGCGACTGCATCGTGCCACCGCCGCTGATCTCGCCGAGCTTGGTCTTGAGGAGCTTGTCGTCGAGCCCCTCCTCGAAGCGCTCGGCCCGGTGCATCGGCTGCAGCCGCGCGTTCAGCTGGGCGACCAAGAAGTGGGCGGGGGGATGCTCCTTCTTCTTGAAGAGGCCACCAAGCATCGCACCAGCATACTCCCGTCGCCCGGCGTCGTTGCGACTGCTTGTGATTCGCGCCGTTCCCGCGTCGTAACGCCCTACCTCGCCACCTTCCGCGGCACCCACCGCGACGCGCGCGGCTACGTGCTCACCGCTCTTGGTTGAGCTCTCGGCCGCGCAGGCGCCCTCTTTTCATGCCGATGCTCTGATATATTCACGCCCCCGGAATCGCTCCGACGCGTCGCAGTTTTAGGGTCGTTTGCGTCACTCCCGTCGCCACTCTTTCTGCCTCGCGTGCCCGAATCCCAGGTTCTGAACCCAGGTCATCAAGCGAGGAATGATGCTCAAGAACGCATGCGCGGTCTTTCTGGTCATGTCGGTCTCCTGGATCGGCTGCGTCGGCGCTCTCGACACGGACGTTCCCGGGCGAGGTGGGACGGGGGGCGACCATGGCGACGGTAGCGGCGGAGCCATGGGATCGGGGTCCGGGGGGATGAGCGGCTCGGGTGGCTTCGGCAGCGGGGGCGCGTCCACGAGCTCCGGTGGCATCAACGCACCCGGGACGGGCGGTGCGGGCAGCGGCGGAAAAGCGGGGACGGCGGGCAGTGGGGGGACAGGGGGAATGAGCAGACCAGGCAGTGGCGGTTCTGGAGGCACTGGCTCGGGCGGCACTGCCAGCGGGGGAAGCCCGGGCGCCAGCGGCGGAAGCGGAGGCAAGGGAAGCGGCGGCGGCCTCGGAACAGGCGGTGCCACCGGCGGAGGTGGCGCCGGCGGGGGACCGACCTTCACGATGATCTACAGCACGATAATCATGCCCCACTGCGGCGGCACGCAGTGTCACTTGAAAGCGCCTTACGCCGACGGGCTGAACTTCTCGACCAAATCGTCCGCATACCAGCAGTGGTACGACAACGTGACCCCGGGCGATGGGGATGACTCGCCGATGTTCCAGACGCTGAACTTCGGGATCATGCCCAAGGATCAGCCCGCCCTGTCGGTGGACAGCCTGATCATGGTGAGAGACTGGATCAACGCCGGCGCGCTCAACAATTGAATCGAAGGCGAAGGCGTCGCCCTGTTCCAGCGCGTATGCAGAGCCGCTTTACCGTCGGCGACGGCGCGCGATCAAACCGAGTCCCAGGAGCGCGACGACGGCGAGGCTCGAGGGGGAGCCCGTGACATGGGCACCGATCGAACAGCCGCCATCGTTGGTGACCGTCTTCGCGGAGCCTTCCGCCGTCGATCGGCCATCGGTGGCGCCCCCCGCCGTCGTGCCGAGCGTCCCGCCGCTGCCGGACGCCGATGGTGCGGACGAGCCACCCGCGCCTGCCCCTGAAGCGCCACCAGCTCCCGTTGCGCCGTCATTCTTGACGGCGACCGGTGCGGAGAAAGGGGAGGAGCACATCCCTGGCGTGGGGGACGAAATCAAGGCGGCGCTCTTGGATACGGCGGAGCCGCCGGCCCCCGACGCCGGGGCCTCCCCGACGCCTGTAGCGCCCGGGTCGACGTAGGACACGCAGCGCCAGCCCGCCGGACAGTCAGTGTCGACCAGGCAAGAGGGGACCGCCACCTGGCACGAGCCGGGATAGGAGGTCGTGGTGGTGCAGTCGTCGGGCGGCCCGGGGAGGATCGCCGGGCTGCCCGTAGCCCCACCGGCGGCTCCGCCCGAGACGGGCGAGCCACCCGAACAGGCGCCCGACACCGATGGCTGGCAGATGAAGCCGTCGCCGCAGTCGACGTCCGCGTTGCAGGGGAGCTGCCACCGGTACGCGCACATCGAAACCGTCTGCGTCGTGCACGTGGGCTCGGACTGGCTCTGCGACGCGTCGCACTTCGTGTTGGCGGCGCAGGGGGCGGTCGTCGTCCCACCCGAGCAGCTGGTCACGTCGTGCGAATCGCAGAGCATGCCCGCGCCGCAATCGCTGTCGGTCGCGCAGGGCCCCGGCTGGCAGGTCGAAACGGTGACGGTTCCACTGTCCCCTCCGGCTCCGCCTTTCAGGCAGTCGGCGTCGGGGGGGCAAGCCGGCGACGTCACGACGCCGGAGACCTGGCAGGTGAACCCCGGCGAACAGTCGGCGTTCGTCGCGCAGGTTTGCGCCAGGGCGGGTGCGGCGTATCCGAGGCAGGCGAGGGCGGTGACGGCCAGCAATGATTTCTTCAGCGACATGAAGACCTCTCGACGGGAAGTTCGGGTTAGGTCGCTCGGTTTCAGCAGAACTCGTGCCAACGCGCAGGGCACGAAGGGGCCGCGCGCAAGCCACTTTCGATCGCTCGGCCGACCGCCGCAATCGAATTTCTGATGGTCGTCTCGGGGATTCGCCGGGTCCGTCAGATCCCCACGGCGTCCACGTACGAGGCGCGCAAAGCCGGGGAGCGAACGAGTGTCTGGTACACGACGCAGTAGCGCTCGGTCAGCTCGAGCAGCTTCTGCTTCTCGGCGGGGGCCGCGTCGGTATCGAGGGTGATGTTCAAACGGATGTCGGTGAACCCCACGGCCGCCTCCTTCGACACGCCCAGCGTCCCCCGAAAGTCGAGATCGCCCTCGGCCGTGAGGTTCCCGCCGCGCACGACGATCCCCAGCGAAGTCGCCACGGCGTTCAGGGTAACCCCGGCGCACGCCACCAGCGCCTGCAACAGCATGTCGCCCGAACAGGCCGCCAGCCCGCTTCCCCCCGTGGCCGGGTGAAGGCCCGCCTTCACCAGCGCGCGGCCCGTCTCGACGCTGCACGACACGCCTTCGCCCAGCGCGCCGGTGGCGCGCAAGGTCACTACCGCGGAGGCGGGATCGCCACGGTACTTCTCCTTCAACGGGGCCTGGGTCGCTCGCAGCTCGTCGCGGTTCATGGGGTGCCTCGCATTCCGTTAACGTAGCTGTCGCCAGGGCTCAGTCAAAATGAATCGCGGCTGTCGAAGGAATAGACGCGCCAGTCCGCGCGCCGGGCTTCGCGGGCACGCCCGCGCGTGAACGTCGAGATGGCGCTCGCCCAGAACGGCAGCGCGCCCACGTTTCGTTCGGAGACGCGTACCGTCCAGGGGCCCGCGAGACGTCTCCACAGCAGCGCCGCCGCCACACGGCCCACGCCGGAACGGCGGTGACGCCGAAGAACGAAGAACTCGGCGACGTCGAACGTGTCGGGGTCGGGGCTGACCGGCGAGCCGCTCGTGGCCAGCGCGAACCCGGCCACCTGCCCGCCGCGCTTCACCAGAAATGGGAAGCGCCGCTCCGGCTCCGACCAGTAGAGCGGGAGCTTCTCGTACCCGAAGCGCCCGTCCGCCCCCAGCTCGACCTCGGGGAACACGCCGCTCAGATCGTGGATGTACAGCTCGAGGAGATTGAACAGCAGCGCGGCGTCGTCGGCGGTGGCCGCGTCGAGGGTGACGGCCTCGGGAGCTTCCATCGCGCGACAAGATCGTTCGCCCCGTACGAAATAGCAAGTTCGGTCAGGACAGCGGTCGCGGGTGACGGCAGAGTGCTTTGCCAGGCCGCGCACCATGACGAACGACCCGAACGAGGACGCATACGCCCGCCGACCAGCGCCCCGGAAGGCAGCAACGCGCGTCGGGCGTGGGCGAGCACGGTGACGGGCGCCGTCATGTACATCAACCCCCAGCGGCAGGTGACGGCGTGGAAATGGCGGGGCGGCCACTCCCCCTGCGCTTCGGCATCCGCGGCGCGCAGCTCGAGATTGGCGAGCCCTTCACGATCCGCCTTCTCTCGCGCCATGCGCAACAGCGCGGCGGACCGGTCGACGCCCACCACGGCGCCGCGCGGGCCCACGCGCCGGGCGGCGCGCAGGGCGGGCTCCCCGCGTCCCGTGGCCAGATCCAGCACCCGCATGTCCGGTCGCAGCTCGGCGAGGTCCAGCATGCGCTCGCTGAGCGGCGCCGTCAGCCGCGATTCGACCTCGTCATAGCGGCGCCAGATCTCCTCGATGGCGATGGGCGCCCGGGTCAATCGGCGAGCGGCGCTATTGGCGCGAGCGCCTGGACCCAGGCCCGCACGGCGGCGATGCCGTCGGGATCGATCACCTCGGTCGCCAGCGGCGGCATCTGATCGTCGTTGCCGCGGGTCGACATGCGCGCGACGATGGCGCTGGCGTCCGGTGCGCCCGGCGCCACGCGCACCTTGATGGCGCCCCCGCGCCAGTACTGCAGCGGTTGATTGATCAACGACTGGTAGAGCTCGGTCGTCGTCGCGTCGTGCTCGCCCGTCCCCAGCCGCATCACCATCTGCGTGTCGGGCCAGGAGGTGCCGTTCTCGTTGTGGCAATGACCGCAGTTGGCGTGCAGATAGCCGAGCGCGGTCACGAGCGTCGGATCGTCGCCCGGAACCGTGTACGCCGGCTCGGTCGCGAGGGGAGGGCTGGTCAACAGGTCTTGCGCCACCAGGTCGGTGAGCGTCGGTCCGACCTGCGTTCCCCCCACCGGTCTCGACATCTGCAGCGCCGAGAGCCCCAGCACCCGACCGATGTCGCCGCGATGGCAGGCGCCGCACTGTTCCTGCGAGGGCGCGTCGTGCGTCGTCCCGTTGACGTCGAGCTGACCGTCCGGCACCAGCGTGGCGTCCGTCTGGTCGGCGTTCCAGACGAAGGCCCCCCACCAGTAGTCATCGGGGCCGTCGCCGTACCGCTCGACCAGGCGCGTCTCCAGCAACGTGCCGCCGAGCGAGAACTCCTTCCACAGTTTCGTGCCCACAGGGAAGATCCAGTGGTCCATGTCGGTGCTGTCGATGCGCGTCCCCGGCGGGAGCCGGAACCAGCGTCGCTTGGTGGCCCCGTCGGACCAGAGGCGGTACGTCGGCTCGAACGCCGTCGCCTCCGCGCTGATTGTCTGCGCGGCCGGGCCGCCGCCGCCGAACAGCCCCGTCTCGGACAGAAGGGTGTACGCCGGCTGCGGGTAAGGTCCGGGCGGAGGCGGCGTCACCGCGCTGACGCTTCCGCCCGAACCGCACCCCACAGCGGCGATCGCCAGTGCGCCGATCGCGAAATGGGCCTTGGCCACCACGAGGGGAACTACTTGGCGCCGCCGGCGCCCCCGGCAGAGCTGGAGCCGCCCACGCCGCCGCCGCCCTTCGTGCCGCCGGCGCCGCCGCCGCCGCTGGTGCCGCCCACCCCACCGGCGCCCCCGCCCATGCCGCCCGCGCCGCTGGCCCCACCGGCGCCGCCACCCGCGCCACCCGCGCCCGTCGGGGGGGCGGGCGGGAACACGCACATATCGACGACGGTGTTGTCGATCGCCGGCAGCGACTTGATGTAGTTCGCGATATCGAGCGCGTCGGCATCGGTCAACCCGCCGAACGCTCCCATCGGTCCCACCGGCATCGGGGGGCAGATCCCGGTGCCGTCCTTGGCGACGCCCATCTGCAGCACCTTGACGATGTCGGCCGCCGACCAGTCACCGAGGCCGCTGACCGGGTGCGAGGTCAGGTTCTTCGAAACGGGCATGATGTTCAGCGTGCCGACGAACAGGGCCGAGAAGTCCTCGCCTCCGGCGAACAGCTTGGCCTGGTCCAGCACGGTCGCCCCTCCGGCGGGCAGGTGCTTGGTGTGGCACTCGATGCAGATGCCCGCCATGCCGGCGAGGTAACGGCCGCGCATGGCGCTCTCCTTGTCGGCGAACGTGTCCGCGGGCATCGGAATGACGGTCGTGTCCTGGGCCGGCGCCGGCGCGGGCACGTCGAACGAGGCGCCGCGGCGGGGGATCTCGTTCGCGACGGCCGGGACCGTCCGCAGGTAGGCGACGACGGCGTCGGCGTCGGCGTCGGTCATGTTGTGGAAGATGTAGTAAGGCATGAACGGGTTCAGCGGCTCGACGGCCGTCGTTCCCGTCGCCGCAGGGCGCATGCCGTTCTGGAACATGTTCTTGATCTCGGCGTCGGTGCGGTTCTTGAGACCCGTGGCGTCGTTGGTCAGGTTGCGCGAGCCCAGCATGTCGCCGTTCGGCAGCACGATCAGGGCAGGGTTCCCGGCCAGGTACATTGCCGGGTCGGGAGCGCCCGTCTGGAGCTTGGGCGTGTGGCAGTCTCCGCAGGCGTCCACGTGATCGACCAGGTACTTGCCGCGGGCCTGCATGTCCGCCAGGCCGCCGCCCGCGCCGCCCGCACCGACGCCGCCTGCACCGGCTCCGCCCGCTCCGGCTCCGCCGGCTCCGCCGCCCGCGCCCCCGTGCTTGGTGACGCCGCTGTCGCAGCCGCCGACCATCAGCCCGGCCGCGAGCATCGCGGCAAACAATTTCGTCCCACCAATCCGTCCCACGTTAATCGTCATGGGCCCATCCAATGCCCGATCGGGCACCGGCAAGTCCAGCAAGATCGTCCGGCTCGTCGCGCCGATCGCCGATTTTACAGAACGTTAACGAGTCGCAGATGGCGGCGACACGCGCAATCGCAAATGGGCGGTGTTCTGAGAATGGATCGCAAAATCATTGCGATCGATCTGGAGACCGATCAAGTTCAAGGGCGGTTCGCGGGCGGCGGTGCATCCGGTTGCTTGCGTTCGGGTTCGTCGATGCGAATGCCCGCGGGATCGAGCCAGCCGAGCGCGCATCTCGAGCGGGGCCACGACCAACCAGGGAGCGCGGCGAGCGCGACGCGACCGGCCGGGTACGTTGCCACCAGGGCGCGTGCCGGAGCGGTCAATTTCGTCCAGAGCGTGTCCTCGCGCGCCTCGACATATATGGACGTGCCCGCGTCCAAGGTGGCGAACCCCATCCGCTCCGGGACGCCCGGCGCGCACGACCGAAACCCGGGCTCGGAGACCGAGCCCCCTCCGAGGAGGCCGGGGCCACGCAGGCGTGGTCCGCGTACCCACCCCATGATCCTGAAGCCAGATCTTTCATTGATGGAACCCGAGTGACCGAGCGTCGTCCATTCTTTGTTTTGCGTCGAGTCCACCGACACGAGCGTGTCCGATGGCGCGTTCAACACGAAGCCGGTGTCGCCGGGCCTGGCATGGAGCCGATACAAGCCGCCCGCCAGAATGTTCGTGCCGTGAAGCCCGTAAGACCGGCTGGACTTGGTGGCGATCAGATCGTCGCAACGAAGGGGTAATCCGCGCACGGTCACCGCGCCCGCTGTCAGATCCATCGTTCGGCCGTCGCGTGCCACGGCGCTGAGGCGAACGGCGCCCGCCTGCTCGGCCGTCACCACGCCCCCGACGTTCGCCCCCGCTCGCAGGGACAGCGACGCCCCGGAGAAATTCTCGGTCGTAAGCTCGGCGTCGAAGGGCGCGATCACATGAACACGGACACGCGCGCGGGTGCCGTTCTGCTCGATGAAGACCGTTGCGCGCTCGGCGTGGGCCTGTTCCGCTTCGGTCACCGCGCCCCCGACGCTGACGTGCGCGTCCTGGAACGACACGTCCTCGGCGTCGAACGTGCAGACGTTGCTGAACGGCCGCTCGGCTGCGCCGGCGCTCGCGGCGACGAGCAGGGCGCTCGCAAAGCTGGCGAGCGGAGCTCCCCGTCGGCCGCGCGCGGTGGTCACTCCGCTTCTTTAACGTCTTTTCCCGGACCGATCATCTCATTGAAAGCGATGGCGATGAGCTTGCGTGCTCGGAGCCGGGGGCTGCGGCGGCGACGGCGGAGCCGCGGGCACGTTCTCGTGCGCCGCCGGCTTTCCGACCGCGGACGGCGGTCCAGGGACGACCCTGCTCTGCGCCGGTATCGGCCTGATCTTCGTCACGTCGTAGCGCGCGCTCACATGTCGCGGCAGGGCTCGACCGTCAGGCCCGTCGTCGCGCAGAGCGCGAAGGTCCCCGTCGCGTTCATGGCCGGCGCGGTGCTGGTCGGGTCGAGCGCGATCTGAAAGTGTCCGCTGATGACGTTTTCCATCGTCGAATCGATGGTCATCTCCACCACCCGTCCGTTGCGCAGCAGCTCGCCATTTCGCTGCGTGAAGGCGTAGCCGCCCTGAATGAAGAACTGCGGCGAAACGAAGGGGCTCGTCCAGACGTCGATGAGCAAGCTGGTGGAGGGACAGCCCGGTTCGATCATGGCGCTCGCCCCGGGACCGCCGCCACAGGCTCGAGCGTCGGCGAATTGATCTCCTGTCGTGAACACGCAGGCTCCCGTGCCGTCATCGAAGGTGACGAACGGCGCCGTGAGAGGCCCGCTGTCCGCGACGCTGGGGGCGCCGTCGCAGAACCGGGGCGGCGAGACTTCGGCCTGCGGGACCTCGGGCGGCGAGACCTCGGCCGGCATGGCGTCGACAGGCTCGTTCGGCGGGGCGTCGTTCGAAGAGGTGGCCGGCGTGCCGGCGCACGCGCCGCTCGCCGCCGCCATCATCATCAAGGAGAACGTGACCAACCGTCGTCGCATCCTGAGCCTCCGCTGGCGATGGTCCCACGGCTGGCGGCGCCGGTCCACTCGACGGCCTCGGCATTTTTCCGGGAACCGCTGGCGCACGAATCCTGGGTGTTGTTCGCGCTCGCCGCGCCCTGGGCCGTGCACACCATCGCGACGGCGCTGTTCGTCGCTGTTGGCGGTCACCCGACGCGGTGGTTCTACCCGCCCAGCAACGCCGGAGGTTGTCCCCGCGCTCGTCGTGTTCCCGCTCGGATCACGCCCACCGCCGCGTGCGCCGCGCACCGATCTGCGGTTGCAGGCGATGCACGTGCTCGTGCTCGCCGTGACGGCGGCGGTCGCGGCGCGGTCTCTGGCGTGGCGCGCCAAACGGCTCTGAATGTCTCCTCGCCGCCGCCCTGCCAGGCTGCGGCGTTTCGGGCAGGGGACGAGTCCCGAGTAAATCAAAGGTTATCCTGGTAAAATACGTTTCATCTCGCCCGGACTCATGTATTCTCGACGCCGATGCAGCGCCGACGCCATACTTTTGCCCTCGAAGTCGCCCTCGTTCTGTCGAGTTTCGTCCTGGCAACTGGGTGTGGGTCGCCGCCGCAATTCGTCCCGAAGGACGGCGGAAACGACGTCCCAGCGGGCTCGGGCGGTGACGCGGGCGGCGGTGCCGGTGGACGGGCTTCCGGGGCGGGAGGAATGCTCGCCGGGACCGGCGGGTCCGTCAGTGCCGGAGGCGGGGGAGTGGCGGGGAGCGGGGGGGCCACCGGCGGGGCAACCAACACGGGGGGCAAGGGGGGCGGAACGACCGCGACGGGTGGCGCCAGTCCCGGCACCGGGGGCATGCTGGGCGGCGGCGGGGGCGGCGCGACGGGATGTACGTCCACCCAGAAGCTCTGCAGTGGAACCTGCATCGCCATGACGGATTGCTGTGGCGGGTGCAGTGGGAACACGCCCGTGTGCAACAACGGCACCTGCGTCGGAAAGGCCAACGGCGCGACCTGCGCGGCCAAGGCCGAGTGCTCCAGCTCCAACTGCGCGGACGGCGTGTGCTGTGACATGGCCTGCACGGGACAGTGCGAGGCGTGCAATGTCGCCACCAAGATTGGAACATGCTCTCCGTCGACGACGGCGCGGACGGCGTGCAAGGGCACCGGGACCTGCGGCGGCACGTGCGACGGCATGCAAGCCCACCGGGCCGCGTGCGTCTTTCCGAGCACCTCCACCTCGTGCGGAGCCGCCGCGAGTTGCGACAGCACGTCCGGAGCGACAACGGCCGCGCTCTGCGACGGCGCCGGAGCTTGCGTGGCCTCGACGACGATGTCCTGCATGTTCGGCTGCCGGACCGACGGCATGCCGTTGTGCGCGGACTCGTGCCCCACGAACCAGTCGTTGTGTGGCGGCTCGACCTGCGTCGACACCTATTCCACCATCGCGCACTGCGGCCCGACCTGCACGCAGTGCAAGAACAGCACGCCCGAGTGCTACCAGGGCAAGTGCGTCCAATGTTTCAACAACACGGAGTGCCGGGACGCGGCCCACACGTCACTGGGATTCGGGACCAGCGCCGTGTGCAACGTCTCCACGCACCTCTGCACCTGTGCCACGAAGGACGCCGGCAACGTTCTCACGAACCCCGGCTTCGATACCAACCTCACCGGCTGGCAGGCGGGGGACACCAGTTCCTCGATCTCGTTTGCCTTCAGCGACGGTTACTTCTGCGGTGGCTCCGGCTCTGCCTCCGCGACCGGCTTCGGGGGTATCACTCAGTGCGCGCGCATCACCGGGGGACAGTCGTACCACTTTGGGGTGATGTACTTCCTGCAAGGCGGCGCGACCAGCCCGGTGGGCTGTTCCGTGGAGTTTCACGCCAACTCCACCTGCACCGACACGGCCGTCGGCTTTTCCTCGTTCGAAGGATCGGCGAGTGGATGGGCCCCCTTGAACGGCACCCCGACGACCGCGCCTTCGAACGCCACCTACGCCAAGGTTCTTTGTGCGCAGTTCGAAGCGGGGACCGTGCTGGTCGACCAGGTCTATCTGAACGCCGCGAACGACTCGTTCTGATCCGCCGCCGGTGCCGTCAAAGCCGTGCCGGCGGACCGTACAGGGTCGGCCGCCAGCTCGAGTAGCCGACGCGAACGGTGAACGTCTGAACTTCGTTCCAGCTCGCATCGAGCTCGACGATCTGTCCGTTGTTCGAGTACGTGACGAGCGTGTTCCCTCCCGGCAGTCGCTGCACGTCGCCCAGCGTGTCGCTCGAGCCATCGCCCGTGTAATCCTCGACGACCGTGGCGGAGAATGCGCCCGCGGTGCCGCTCAGCTTGAATTCGAGGACATGATTGGTGTCGCCGTTGTTGAACACCAGGAGCGTGCCGTCGTCGAGCAGGTGGTGGCCGTGCTTGAGCTGCTGGTCCGGAAGTAAACAGCCGTTGCCGGTGGGGGCGCCGTCACAGGAACCGCCCACCTGCCACGCGGGCACGCCCGTGGCGCTCACCTTCACGACCGCGTTCTCGTTCCGATCGGCGATGGTGAAGCTGTCGTCCGACTCGATGTAGTGGAGGGCATTCGCGTGATAGGTGGGGCCCGCCCCGAAGATGTCGTCGCCGATCGTGAAGGCGCTGGTCGTCGTTCCGTCCGGCGCGTGAATCAACACCTCGCTCGGGGGATCGTTGCCGGGGCTCGCCCAGGAGAGCGCCGCCACCTTCCCTCCCGGCATCACCGTGAAGTCGTGATGCGCGAAGGCCAGGCCGGGGACCTGGTCCTGTTTCTGCGTGCCATCCATCGAGACGTATCGCATCTCTCCGCCCTCGTTGAGGACGTTCAGCGCGATCATCCACATGTTCCGCCCTTCGTAGTCCATCAGCGCTCGGGTCGCGCTCTCGGGACCAGCGAACGACCAGACGATCTCTCCGTCGGCGTCGATGATGAAGGCGCTGCTCGGCGGATAGATTCCCGAGCTGGTGACGATGAAGCCGGGCTCTCGCTTGGCGCTCTGGGCGACCGCGACGGCTATGGATCGGGAATTCGCGAGCGTGCCGGTGGTGGGGAGGGAGTAGTCAGGACTGACGCAGGTCTTCCCCTCCCGCACCGCCACGATGTGGAACGTGTAGTCCCGGGACTGCTTGAGGCCAAGGAGAAGCGTCCGATGGTTGGCCTTGCCGAGATCGACCGGCGCCTCTCCACCCAGGTTCAGGAGCGAGCTCGCCGCGTTCTGCAGCTGGTAGACAATCTTCGCGCTCGTCGGTGGTCCATCCGCCAACGACCACTCCACCACGCCCACCGTCCCGATCGCGGGGCTCAGCGCGTTCGTGCTGACGGTGAACTGACAGGAGCCCGGCGCGGTCGCTCCGTCAGCCGCCCCGCCGGCCGCCTGGCAGCCGTAGGCGGCGGCCAGACCGGTGGCGGCCACGCAGAGCGACCCACGCCTCATGGTCGCGAGCAACGACAGCTGCGCGGGTCCGGCCTAGTTCAGCGTCGGCAGGGGAGGCGTCCAGTCGACGACGGCCTGCCAGTTCAGGTCGAAGCTGCTCTTGGGGGGCTTGATGGCCACGTTCGAGGCCCCGGTGCCGCCCTGGAGGAACTTCTGGACGAACGTGGCGACGCTGGCCTTCTGCGTGGCGGGCGGCCCGCAGTGCGCCTGGCCCGAGTTGCTGGTGAAGTCGTAGCCGATGTGGTCCGCGACACCCATCGCCGTGAACACCTGGATGGCGGCCATGGTCGACTTGTAGCCCGATTCATCCCCCAGCCAGTCGTAATTGTCATTCCCCAGGATGATGGTGGCGCGGGGGGCGATGAGGGAGATCAGCTCGTGGTGATCGTGGGGCAGGGTGTACGGGCTCAGCTTCTGCATGCTGGGCAGGAACCAGCCGTAGTTGGTGTTGTCGATCTTTTCGATGCTGGGGCCGCCGTTCTTCACGAACTCGTCCGACGTCCTCCACGAGTTGATGCCGCCGCCGCCCGACTCCTCGACGACGGTCAACGCCACGCGCTCGTCGAGCGCGCCGCTGAACAGGGCCATCTTCCCGGCGTACGAGCAGCCGTGCACGGCGATCTTGGTGGTGTCGACGTTCAGCTGAGACTTCACCTGCTCGATGCCGTCGATCAGCCGGCTCACGCCCCACGACCAGGCGCTGTAGTTTCCGATCATCTTCCACAGCGACGGATAGACCTTGTAGAAGGGATCCGTCTGGTACTGGGTGCTGTCCTGCTCGGACTTCACCACCTGGCTCGACGTGAAGGGAATCGACGTGCATCCCGTCACGAGGCCGGTGGGGTTGTCGAGGCCGATGAGGATGCAGCTCCCGCTGCCCGACACGGTCGAGGTCAGCGTCATGGTGCCCGCGGTGGTCGTGATCGCGACGCTCAGGCTCTTGCCAGAGAGCGTCGCCTTGACCGTCGACGTCGACGGATCCTGCTTGGGACCGATCTCGTACTTCTCGAGATCGGCCTTGATCTCTGCCCTCCGGCACTCCCACTGCGCCTTGGTGGTGATCGTCGTCCCGTCGTGCATCGTGAACGGGTTGGGCAGCTTCATGTCCGTCTTGGTGTTGGGAGCGGCCGTGGCGCCGCACGCCGACCCCATGTTCTCGCCGGTGGGAGTTCCGCTCGCGCCACCACCCGAGCCGATGCTGCCGCCGCCGGCCGTCACTCCGCCTGAGCCCTTGGCCCCGGCGGTGCCGGTCGCGCCACCCGAGGTCGTGCCCGTGCTGCCGCCGTGAGCGGTCGCGCCGCCGCCACCGACGGTACCGCCGCTGGCCGATGCGCCGCCCGAGCTCGCCTTGCCACCCGAGCCCGTCGCGCCACCCGACGACGCGCCGCCGGTGCTGCTGCCGCCGCTGGCGCTGCTCGCGCCGCCCGAACCAGTCGTGCCACCCGAGCTCGATGCGCCGCCCGAGCCTGTCTTGCCGCCCGAGCTGGAGCCGCCGCTCCCGGAGTCGCCACCGCTGCCTGGAGTCCCTCCCGTGCCGCTGTCCGATGCGCCGGAAACGCAGGCCGTGGAGAGCAGGCCGATGGCGGAGAACACCGCGAGGTACGACGAGGTGCGGGTCATGAGAGGGGCCTCCTTGCGAAATCGAGCGCGACCAGCAGGTCGCAAAAGGTTCCGCAATAGATGCCACCACGTGCCGCGACTGATCACTGCTCGCGGAGAAAACCTTGGTTGCGCGCGTTTTCTGACGCGGACCATGCGAAGCAGTCGCAGGTCGCAATTCGCTCTCACCAAATGTTCTTTCGACGAGGAACACTTCAGTGATCTTTTTTCGCGTCGACATTCTCCGACGCAAATGGTCACCGCCAAGGCAAAGCGCTACGCGCGAAATGTCCTGACAGGTGTGACCTGTGAGACTGCCGCGCTCTGTTGACTACACTGGCTCCTCGCGATTTCGGCGTGAGCGCAGTGGTCATCCAAGCGTGCTTGGCGAGCTACGCCGTCACGACGTTCGCGTCGGGGAGCAGGTCGGCGAGCAACGCCGCGCCCGCCGTCTGCTGATCGGCCGTCAGGGTCAACGAGCCTCCGTCGGTGAGCGACAGCGCCGTCAGCTTGCCGGCCCCGCCGCTGTACAAGCTCACCAGGTTGTCCCACTGGCTCGAGACGTTGCTGGCGCTGTCGGTGACCGTCATCTGACGAACGCTGCTGTCCGCGCCGATGGTCTGCGCGTCGGCGGACCGGGCATCGGACACGTCGACCTGATACGGGGCATCGATCTTGGCCAGCGCATCGGCGCCCGCCGCGTAGTCCTGCGCGGACAGCGCCAGCACCGGCGAGCTGTCGGTCAGATGAATGCTCCCCAGGGTGTCTCCCATCGCGACGACGTCGCTGAAGTTGCTGGAGATGTTGTCGGCGGTGTCGCCCAGGCTGATGGTGGAGATCTGCGGGATGTTCTGGAAGCTGGACAGGTCCGCCACCGCGACGCCCGTCGCCGCCAGATTGTACGAGTTGCTGATCTCGCCGAGCGTGCTGGCGTTGTCGAGGATCTGCGACGAGGTCAACGTCAGCGTTCCGTCCTGATCGCTCAGGGTGATCGAGCTGACGTTGGTGGCGGCCGCCAGCGCGTCGAAGTGCGACGAGATGTTCGCGCCGGTGTCGGTGACGTCCATCGAAGCGACGTGAGCATCGCTGGCCAGGGTGGCGGCGTCGGCCGCGGTGACCGTGTCCAGCGCCACTGTGTACTGATGGTTCTTGATGGTGCCGAGCAGGGCCGACGAGGCTTGATAGTCGTGGGCGGACAGCGTCAGCGCGGCGGTGGGATCGTCGAGGACGATCTGGTTGATCTTCGACTGTCCCGCCAGATCGGAGAGCGCATCGGAGATGGCGGCCGAGCTGTCCGAGAGCTGGATCGCTTGCACGGCGCTGTCCGACGCGAGATCGTCGACCTGGGACACCGAGACGCCGGACAGGGAGACGGTCGGATCGCTGTCGAACTTCGCGCGCAGGTCCTGTCCGTCGTTCCAGTCGTCGACGTTGAGCTGCAAATTGCCCGTGTCGCTCTGGGTGACCCCGTTCAGCTTGTCGCCGATGCTGCTCATCGACTGCCAGGCGCTCGCCAGATGCGCCGCCGTGTCGGAGACGGCCAGGCTGGTCACCGAGGCGTTGTCGGCGAAGGCGCCCGCCTGGGCCGCGCTGACGTCGCTCAGCACGGCCGTGAAGCCGCCGGCGATCTTTCCCAGCGCGTCCATGTTCGCCCCGAAGGCGGCGCCCGTCAGCGCGAGATCCGTTCCGGCGTCCGTCTGCGTGAGGTCGACCAGCTTCCGCCCCAGGCCGTTGAGGGCTGCCAGATTGGCGGCGATGCTGGTGCTGTCTCCGGTCACCGCCAAGCTGACGATCTTGTGGTTGGACGTGGCCAGATCGTGGGCGTCTCCCGCGTCGACCCCGCTCAGCGCCAGGGTGTAGTTGCCGCCCTTGATCAGATCGAGCACGGGCTGGGCGTCCGAGAGCGCGCCGGCGTCCATGGCCAGGCTCTCGCCGGGCGTCGAATTGGTGATGCTGTTCAGCTTGCCGGCGGTCAGCAAGTCGGAGAGTCCCGACATGTTGGCGACGACGGTGCTGCCGGCGTCGACGACGTCGATCTGGGTGACCTGGCTGTCTCCGGCGATCGACTGCGCCTGGGCCACGGTGGCGCCGTTCACGGCGAAGTTGGTGGAAGAATCGAACTTGGAGACCAGGTCGTCGTGAACGCCCAGTTGATAGTTGGTGGCGGTAAGCGAGAGGGCGCCGTCGTCGCTCTTGCTGATGGAGCTCAGGTTGGTGCCCAGCGCGCGCAGATCGGTCCAGTGGGCGATGATGTTGCGACCGGTGTCCGAGACGTCCATCGCGCCGACATGGACGTTCTTGGCGTCGGCGGTGGCCTTGGCGGCGGTCACGCCGGTGAGGTTCGCGGTGTATCCGCCCGAGATCTTGGCCAGCACGCCGGAGCGCGAATCGAACTGCCCCTGGGTCAGCGCGAAGGCCGTCCCGGCGTCGGTCTGCTCGATCGACGTCAACCGCCCCCCGAGGTGATACAGCGTGTTGAGCGACGAGGAGATGTTGGCGCTGGTGTCGCTGACGGTGATGGCGGCGACGCGCCTGTTGGCTGCCAGATCGGTGAGATCGGACGCGGCAGCGCCGGTGATGGCCAGGTGATAGGCGGCGTGGGTGATCTTGTCGAGCACGCCCTGGGTGGCGGCCTGCTGGCTCCCCTGCAAGGCCGAGACGTCCATCGTCATCGACATCGTCGCCAGCGTGGTGCCGACCGTGATGCTCTTCAGCTTGCCAGCCGCGTTGACGGACTGCAGGTCCGCCATGTTGGCGACGACGTTGGCGGCGCTGTCCGAGATGGCGACGTTGTCGACGTGGTCGGTGGTGGCCATCGTGGCGGCGTTGGCCGCGGTGACCCCGGAGACCGCCAGGTGGTACGTGTGGGACGAATCGTCGGTGAACTTGCCGAGCAAGGTGGTGCTGTCGGCCAGCTGAGCGGCGGTGACGCCGATGGCGGCCGACGAGTTGGACACGTTCACCGAGGTGAGGCTGCTGGTCAGGCTCTGCAGCAGGGCCCAGTTCTTCGACAGGTTGGCGGCGGTGTCGTTGACGGCGACGCTGACGACCTTGGCATCCGCGTGCAACAGTCTCGTCTGCGAGGCGGAGGCGTCGAGCACGGCCAGGTGATCGGCGGTGATGAACTTGCCCAGGACCAGCTTGTCGTTGTTGTACTGGTTCCCGGTGATCGTCATCGGGGTGGCCGCGTCGGTCTGGGCGATGCTCTTGATGCGCAGGCCGACCTTCTGCAGGGCGTCCAGGTTGCTGTGAATGTTGTCCGTCGTGTCGGTGATGGCGATCGATTTGATCTTGGCGTTCGCCGCCAGGGCAGGGGCGCTGCCCTGACCGAGCACGTCGCTCACGGTGGCGTTGGTGATGGCGAGGGTGTACGCGTGGTTCTTGATCAGGCCCAGGGCGGTCGAGTCGGCCGTCAGCTGGGAGGTCGTGATCGACAGGTTCGCCGCCGGCCCCACCTGGGCGATCTCAGTCACCGTGCCGGCGGTGGCGGCGGTCTGCAACCGATCCAGGTTGTTCTGGATGTTGGCGCTCGAATCCGAGACGGTCATCGAGGTGACGTAGCTGGGGAACGTGGAGACGTTGGCCGCCTTGACGCCCGTGACGGCCACGGTCTGTCCGCTGCCGGCGCCCCACAGGTTCATGACCGCGCGGTCGCCCGAGAACTGCGTCGCGCTCACCGTCATGTTCTTGTTCGAGTCACTGGCGGACAGCGACGTGATCTTGGAGGCCACCTTCTGCAAGGCGTCCAGGTTCTTGAGGATGTTCTGGGCGGTGTCGGAGATGGTGACGGCGCTCGTCGGATTGCGCCGCAACATCGTCAAGGCGGTGGCCGCCGTGACCGAGGTCGTCTGCGTGGAAAAGCCGCCATCACCCCCGGAACCAAGAGAGCCTACGGTAGACATCAAGGAATCCGTCGACAGGTAGGGGCGGAACTTGAGGTGGCGATCACGGCGAAGGCTTTCCACCGAGCAGTCCCGATGCCAACATCCGGGCATGGCCAACATCCTGAAGATCGTTCAAGCGGGGCACCCGGTGTTGCGGCGGATGGCGCGCCCGCTCACGCCGGAGCAGCTTCGCGGGCCCGAGATCCAGCGGTTGATCGAGGAGATGCGCGAGACGATGTACGACGCGCCCGGGGTGGGGCTGGCGGCGCCGCAGGTTGGGCTCGGGCTGCAGCTGCTGGTCCTCGAGGACAAGCCGGCGTACATCGAGCGCGGCGATCCGGAGGCGGCGCGCGAGAAGGGGCGCACGCCAGTGCCGTTTCAGGTGCTGGCGAACCCGCGCCTGACCGTCGTCGATCGAACGCTCGTCGAATTCTTCGAGGGGTGCCTGAGCGTGGCCGACATGATGATGGTGGTGCCGCGGGTCAAGGGGGTGAAGGTCGAGGCGCTGGACCACCGGGGCGAGAAGGTCACGCTGTCGGCGGAGGGGTGGCCGGCGCGCATCCTCCAGCACGAGATCGATCACCTGCGCGGGGTGCTGTGCATCGACCGTATGAAGTCGCGCACGTTCACGTCGGGGCGGAACCATGGGCAGTATGCCGGCGGGATGTCCGTGGCAGAGGTGCTGGCCGAGGCGGGGACGACCGACGAGGTCGACGCGGCGTTGGCGGCGCACGAGTAGGGCCGAGGGGATCCGGCACGCGCGTCGACGTCCACGCCTCCGATCACCGGTGATTCGTAGTAGAAGCGTGCTCCGCATGCCGAGCGCTCGCACGTCGCCATGGATCTCCAGAGCCAGCTTCCGAACCGTGCTCGCGATCACGGCGACGATCTGCGCGGCCCCTCTGTCGCGAATGGCCCGGGCGGAAGATGGCTCGTCGAAGGTGGCGGCCAAGGCGCGGCTCGAGAAAGGGGCCGATCTGCTGGTCAGCCACGCGTACACCGGTGCGCTCACCGAGTTCGAGGACGCGTACCGTCTCTTCCCGAGCCCGAAAATCTTCTTCGACATCGGTCTCGCGAACGTGGGCCTGAATCGCAATCCCGATGCGCTGCGGGCGTTCCAGCGCTTCCTGGTCGAGACCCCCGACGCCTCCCCCGAGACGACGGCGCGCGCGAAGGCGCAGATCCAGGCGCTGCTGCCGCTGGTTGCCATCGTCGACATCGTCTGTCGGACGGCCGGTCTGGAGATCCTCGTCGACAACCGCTCGGTCGGCCGTTCCCCCCTCGGGGCGCCGGTGTACCTGGCTCCCGGATCGCACGGGCTCGTCGCGCGGGCGAGCGAAGGCGCATCGCCCATCACGACGACGTTCACCGTGACCGGGGGGGCGCGGATCACCGTCTCCGTCCCGATCGCCGCATCGGCAGCAACCTCGCCTCCGGCACCGTTGCCGGTGATCGCGACAGCGCCGCCCTCCGCCCCCACGACCCTGGTGGATACGCGCGGAGCCTCCGAGCCGGCCGCGAGTGAGCGCCCGCTCTATCGTCGGCCGTGGTTCTGGGCGGCCGGCGGCGGTGTCGTCGCCGCGGTGACCGTGACCCTGTTGTTGACGGCGGGCCATTCGACCAGCGATCCCACTCCCTCGCTCGGTCACATGAATCTTCCGGGGGCGCCATGACGACGATGACGGGTAACGCGGGGACCTGGGCGACGCGCATCGCGCTGGCGCTGTCCGTGGCGTTCGCGTTCACCACGTCCGCCTGTTCGTCGTCACGCGCGTGCCGCGCGGGCACGGCCCTCCTCAGCGTCACGCTGGGCGAAGTCGCGGCGTCGGCGCGCCAGCTGGACGTGGAGGTATCCCTCGACGGCCTCGGGGCCTCTCTCCTCAGCTTCCCGTCCCAGGCCGGACGCCCCTTCAAGGCCACCGAGTCCCTGGAGATCGGAATCCCGCAGTATGCGACGCACACCAACATCACCGTCACCGTCATCGCTCGCGACAGCACGCAAGCGGAGGTCGCGCGCGTGGTCAGCCCGGTGACGCCCCTGTCGCCGAGCTGTCTGGCGCTCGCGGTCTCGTTCGGCGGCGGAACCGGCGTGGGCGGCGGCGCGGGCGCCGCGGGCGGAAGCGCGGCAGGCGGTATCGGCGGTGAATCGGGAACCGCGGGCGCGGGCGGCGCCGGTGGCGGCGCCCCGGGAGCGGGGGGAGTCGGCGGCGGGGGCACGGCCGGTGCCGGCGGCGGCGGAGATCCCTGTGTCGGAAAGACCTGCGGCACCCCGCCCGCGAGCGTCTGCTTCGATCCGACCCATCTCAAGGCCTACGACACGGTGGGAAGCTGCGCCGCTGGAAGCTGTGTCTATTCGTCACAGATGATCACCTGCAGCTGCGTGGGAAATGCGTGCACGGCGGATCCGTGCAGCACGGTCACCTGCAGCACGCCCCCTGCGGCCTCCTGCGTGAACGGGACCACCCGCCGCACCTTCGCCGCGACCGGGTCGTGCGGGGGGGGCTCGTGCACGTACGCCTCCTCGGACAGCCCCTGCGCATTTGGTTGCGCCGGCGGGGCTTGCCTGACCGATCCCTGCGCCACCGTCACCTGCGACACGCCGCCGGCCTCGACCTGCGCCGGCACGCTGAAGCGAACGTTCGCGGCGACCGGCACGTGCACCAGCGGAATCTGCAGCTACGCGCCGACAGACGCGCCGTGCCCGTCGCCTCAGACCTGTGGGGGCGGCTCCACCGCTGGCGTGTGCGGCTGCATCCCGGCGCCGCTCACCACGACCTGCGCGGGGAAGTCGTGCGGTCCCGTTACGGACAGCTGCGGGGCGGCGGCGACCTGCCCCAACAACTGCAGCTCGACGCAGGTCTGCGGAGGAGGCACCGCCGGGGCGAACGGTTGCTGCACGCCAGAGCCCCTGGCGACGACCTGCCAGGACATCACCACCAGCAACGGTTACTGCACCCTCCTGGGCAAGAACGAACGGGTGAACAACTGCGGCGTGACCGTCTCGTGCGCGCCCCTGTGCAACGGCTGTTGCACGACCGTCACCACGAGCCAGAGCCTCGGCTGGGTTTGCTGCGCTCACGGGACCAGCTGCGGCGGAACAGCCTGTCCCTGACCAGTCCTGGTACCATTCCCCCGCCATGGCAAACAGGGTCGTCGGGGTGTCGAGGGATGAGGTGCCGGCCGTCGCAAACGGGTGGCCGACTTTTGGTTCTGTCCTGACGGCTCTGTCGGTGGTCCTGTTTCTTGGTGCCTGCAACGGTTCGACGCCGACGCCGGTACCGGGCAGCGGCGGGGCAGGGGGGCCCGGCACCGGCGGCGCGAGCACGGGCGGCAAGAGCGGCGGCGGCGGCGTGAGCCCGACGGGCGGAGCCAGTGGCGCGGCCGGCATGATCGGCACCGGCGGCACGGTCCCGGTTGCCACCGGTGGTGCGAACGGGAGCGGCGGCGCGGGCGGCAGCGGGAGCGGTAGCGGCACGGGCGGCGCGGGTCAGACAGGCGGCGCCAGCGGTGGCGCTGGCAGCGGCGGAACCGGAGGCGGCTCGGGTGGCCACGTCGGCTCCGGTGGCGTTGGCACGGGAGGCAATGGCTCGGGCGGAGGTGCGACCGGGGGCGCTGGTGGGACCGCCGCCGGGGGCAGCGCGGTCGGGTCGGGCGGCGCGGCCGCGGCCACGATCGCCGACCTCGGCGGTGCCTTCTGCGCGGCCGCGCGGAATTGCTGCGCGAAGAGCACCTATCCGACGACGCTCGACGACTGCGAGACCAAGTTTCAGTCCCGTCTCTTCGGGCTCGCCAACGTCGGCAAGGGGCTCGAGACGATCGACGACACGGCGCTGGCGGCTTGTGTGGCCGGCTACAAGCAGAGCGCCACCACCTGCGCCTTCAATCCGCTGGCCATCGCATGCCAGGGGGTGTTCCGGGGGACCAAGGCGGAAGGTGCCGCGTGCGGCGTCGGGGGAACGCCGTTCACGGGCGGCGTGAGCGAATGCAAGGTCACCGGGACCGCCACGGAGTGCGTGTGGACCGGAGACGCGAACGTCTCGACCACCATGGGCGTCTGTCATACGCCTCCGCACGGCCAGGCGGGCGACCCGTGCGCGTCGACCTGTGCAAGCAACGACGACTGCGTCTTCGATCTGCTGACGTCGCCGGGCTATCCCACCGGCGTCTGCTTCGAAGCAGACGGACTCTATTGCAAGAGCAGCGTCACCCCGTCGGTCTGCGTCGCCATCGTGGCGGCGGGCGGGAGCTGCGCGGACGATTCGTCGTCATGCCCCAGCAGCGGCTACTGCGACTCCAGCGGCGCGATGCCCAGGTGCAAGACCGCGGGCACCCTGGGCCAGGACTGCTCGTCGTCGGGCTTCGAGTGCGGGAGCTCGCTGGAATGCGGCATCGACGGCAAGTGCGACGATCTCGGGCTCGCCTACGATTCCACCTGCGGCGGAAATCCACCCTTCCCGTTGTGAGGCGCGGCTCCCGCGCTGGCTTCCCATCACTGGAACGTGATGTTGGAAACGTACTGATTCAGGTTCCAGACGGCGTTGGCGTCGGTCTGACTGGTCAAGACATTCCCCTGGACCGTGAAGTTGTCGAAGTGAACGCCGTCGACGTCGATGGTCGACGACAGCCCGTGGATGTTGATCACCTGGTTCACGTCGGCCGAGACGTTCGTGAAGGAGACGTTCTTCACCGTCGAGGTGTTCGGGGCCGGGCGCCACGTCGGCGCCATGTCCTCTTCGATATCGATCAAGTTGGTATCGGCCCCTTCGATGCGGATGTCCTGGAACACCGTGTTTTGAATCACCGCCGTGTCATTGGCATCGATGGCCATCGCGCGCCCGGCCTTGACGATGTCGATGTCATTGAACGTCAGGCCGTCCATCGTCGCTCCGAAGGTCTTCGTTCCGATCTTGCAGCCGCCCGAGTTTCCGTAGGCCACCACATGCTGGAAGAGGATGTTCTTGGTGGCGATCCCGCCCTCTTGTTCGGTCTTGGGCGACATGCTGTCGTCCCCGGTGTAAAGGAACGCGTTCAAGAGTGACCCGTTCGTCGACGCGTCGAAGTCGACGCCGTCCGTCTGATTGTAGGTCGTCGTCGTGGGCCGGCGGTTGATCACCTTGTAGTTCTGAAACGTGACCTGATCGCTCCGGTAGACGAGGGTGTTCCAGAAGACCGGGTCTCGCACCAGCACGCCATCGACCACGACCTGGGAGCTATTGTCGATCCTCACCGCATTGATCTTGAAGGTGGGGGTGTCGTTGCTGCCGCCATTGATCGTCGTCCCTTCGCCGTCGAGCACGCCCCGGCCCAGGATCTTGACGTTGCTGACGTTGTCGAGATGGATCAGGCCGTGGGTGGTGTATTCGACGGCCGGGCCGCCGCTGACGGCATAGTCCGAGGTGCTGGTCGAGCCGTCGAGCACGGCGCCGGCCGCGAGATAGAGGGTCATGTTGCTCCTCAGCGCGAGCTCGCCGACCTTGTACTTGCCGGGAGGGAAGTAGAGGATGTTTCTGGCGGCGCCGGAGGCGGCGTTGATCGCGGATTGAACCCTCGCCGTCACCAGCGTCGCCCCGGTGTTGTCCAGGGCGCAGTCAGCGATGTTGTCCACGTTGGCGTCGCCCGGCCGGGGCGGGAGCGACTCCTGGTCGTCGATGAGGATGAACAGCAACTCCTTGGAGTCGAACTGGAGGATCAGATAGTTGGGGCCACTGGTGAAGGAGATGCTGTTGCCGTCCTTCGTGACGGCCAGGTGTCGGCTCTTGGGGCTGACGGTGAAGGAGGAGAAGTCCTCGCCGAGGGTGACCGTGATGGTCGCCGTGCATCCCGTCGACAGCCCGAAGTAGGCGTAGTGCACCTGCATCTCGTTGTTGAACCTGGTCAGCTTCTCCACGAACTGCGGCACCCCGTTGGCCGTCACCGTGTAGAGCGGACTCTGCGTGGCGCCGGGCACGCTCGGATAGGTGATGACTCCCGTGGCCGTGGAGCAGTCCACCGCGACGTCACCGGGAACGGGGACTTCGCCCGTGCCCGTGCTTCCTCCGTTTCGCGAGGTGGCGAGGCAGCTCTCGTTGCCCGCGCCGCCGGCCCCGGAAGAGCATCCGAGCACGCCGATCAGCAAGATCGCCGTCGCAAGACTGGGGGCTGAGCGTGTCATCCGCCGCCGCCCGCGCCGCCCGCGCCGCCGCCGTTGCCGCTCGCGCCGTCGCCGGCCGGCCTGAGGCCGAACGGATAGCTCACAAAGACGATGGCGCCGTGCAGGGGCACCGGGAATTGCCATCCGAGGACGGCTCGAACCACACAGGTCTCAACCAAGGGGCTGCCCAGCGACGAGCCCCGCAAAGTCGAGGCTATGATCTGGCCCGTCTGCCCGATGGTGAAGTCGACCACGATCGTGCCGCGGAGGCCGGGCTTCTTCGTCAATTCCCGTTCGTAGCAATACTTCACTTCTTGGATGTGTCGGCGGATGATGCGGCGGATGATCTCCTTGTCCAAGTTTCCCGGCGGTTGATCGCTCTTCCGCGAACACCACCCCGACGCCGGAGTCGCGCCGCTGGGTAGGGTCGCAGAGTCGCAGGGGGCCACCAGGCCGCCCAGGACATCCTCCGCTTGTCCCGGGCTCGGCCCGAACAGGTGAGCATCGGAGTCGGTCACGTCCATGCGGATCGTAACGGGCGGCGCGACCGGGCTCGGTGGCGCCGCGGGCGCCATGGCCGGCCGCGGCGTCTTTGGGGGTGCAGTGCCGCCGACACCGCGCGGAGACACGCAGGCTCCGTACGCGAGGGCCAACAACAAGCCCAACGTCCCCGGCACGGAGCGCCCCCGCCTCAGAATGCCCACGATCCCACCACCGTAGCACGATGAGACCCTCGCGCGGCCCGGGGGCGTTGCGCTCGATCAGCCAGTTCGGGCGGCTGACGGGACGGAATTCGTAGAAGATCACCGTAAAGGGCGGCATCGGCCAAAACTGACGAGGGTGATGCGGCTTCTTTGGGCGGGGTGGTGCTCGGGCTGACCGGGGTGGGGTCGCAGGGTCAGGCGAAGCCGCGCGGCCCCGCCGCTGCCGCATCACCCGCCGCGCCTGCGTTTGCCGTCGCCACACGCATCCCTCGCCCTGCCGACAACGGCTGGCAACAGCGTCGACCGTCGCTCTTCCTCGGCGAGGGTTGGGCCTGCGCGTCCTTCGCGTCCGAGACGGTCACCGTGAAGCAGTGCTGGGACGCCGGTCCTCATCCCCGCGCCTGGAAGGTGCCCACGTTCCCCGATGCCATTTACACCGGCTGCGACAGGATCTGCGCGCACGACCAGCTCAACCTGACGTTTCGTTGCTGGCAGCGACCACGCCGAGGAGAGCTGGCGCTGCGGGAGATGCCGCCCCAGTGGCAATGGCTGAATCCCAACCACACGGGTTGGGACAACGTCTATGACCGCAGCGATCGCCTGGAGGCCGTCGTCATGGGGCCCACCGTCGCCTGCCTGCAGACGACGCGATTCCATCGCTGGTTCTGCCTGGGCGACGATCGCTTCGGGCAGCTCGGTGGCAGCTCACCGCCCAGCCCGGACGCCGCCAAGGAGATCGCGAGAAGATGTCGGTCAGGTCGACGCGGTCGATAGCGGCCGGTGTCGATACCGACTACGAATAAAGAATCAACCTCGGTGGAGGAGCGCCCCACTCGACGAGGAGGCAGCGCTGGGTCAAGCCGCGATCAACGCATCGACGCACGCGGTGTAGTCGACCGGCTCCCCGTCCCAGAGCGGCGGCAAAAACGCGCCGTCAGCGTCCGGTCGTTCTCCGTCGCGAACATCCCAGCTGCCCTCTACCCATTCGACGACACCGGGCTCCGGTTTCACCGTCGGGACCGCCGGCAGTCGCTGGCCGCAGGGCGTCCAAGCATCGAGCGCGCCCTCCGTCGTGAAACGCACTTCGAAGCCGCCTTCATGAACCTGACGATGGTGAAAGGTGCACAGGGTCAACAGGTTATCGAGCGAGGTTCGTCCGCCGTGCATCCAGTGGTGCACGTGGTGGCCGTGGAGAAACGCGCGGTTGGCGCAGCCAGGGAAGCGACAGTGACGTTCCCGCGCCAGCAAGGCCCGTCGTAGGGCGGTGGGAATGGTCCGGGTGCGGCGCCCGACATCCAGCACCTGGCCCCGCGCATCCCCCGCCACGACAACCAGACCGCCATCACAAGCTACCCGGCGAAGCGTTTCCGCGGAAACGCGGGTCCCGTCCTCCAGCGTGGCGCCGAGCCCATGGTCGTCCGCGAGGACGTCGTGATCGACGTGGATCACGACCTCGCTCCGCGGTCCGTCCGACGGCTGGGCAGCGCCGTCGTCGCCCGCGCGAGCGAGAAAAGCGGACGCCAGGTGAACGAGCCCGTCGGCGGCCGTAGCGCGCGGGTCAGCTCCCACATCTTTGGTCTCCGCCATCTCGGGTGAAAGCGACCTTCGCCCCTCGCCGATCGCCTCGATGACCAGCTCCGCCTCGTCGGCCGCCAGCACGACCTCGAGCCGCACCAGTCCGCCGCCCAGCACGCGCGCCCGGACCCGCCGATCGGCAGCCTGAACGACATCGCCATCGGTGGCTCGCCGAAAACCGCGACAGATCCGCTCGAGCTGAGCCCCCGTTGCGGCGAGCGCGATCTCCAGCACCCGCTCTTCATTCTCGGGCGTGGCGATGCGAGTCACCGCGCGGACCTGAGCAAAGGAGAGCCGCCCTTCGCCGAAGGCCCGATCGATCGCCGGCAACACGCCCAGCGCGCGAGCGACCCGCACCTTCTCGCGCGCGGCACCAGGATCGAGCCCGATACGCCACGTCAGCCAATGCGCGCAGCTCTGCGCCCCTTGGCGATGCCATCCCTCGGCAACATCGAAGCGACGAATGCACGTCAACAACCGATGCGCGGCCAGGTTTGCCCGGCCAGCCAACCGCGCGATCTCGTCGCCCAATGTATTGTCGTCGTCGGCGAAGTTCGTCATTGCGACAGTTGACTATACTAATGTTCAGTATATATGCCAACGTCAATTGAGATGAGACGAGGGATTTCGGCCTCCCGCGACGCCTCAACTGCTTTCGGCGCGGAACGCTGTACGTCAATCGCTACGTTCCGTGATTCACGATGTAGACGCGAAGGCTTTCCGACTTGCTGTCACCGACACCAATGTTGAGCGCCCTGCCCTTTGGCAACTGAGCTTGTCCCGACCTCAGTCCTGTCGCCTTATTGGGATCCCACCAATCGTGATCGGGACCGAGAAGCCCCCTCTCTCCAGGGCGGAAATCCTGCTCTCGGACGGGGGTCCGCGCCAGGAAGCCCGAGAAGTCCGAGGCGGCCATCTCGACCTCCACCTCAATCAGATCGTCGATGCCGCGCTCCCTTGACACACCGATCAGACGAGTCCCTGACGGAAATATCATGCCCAGTTCGCGCCCAAGATCATTCAAGTCCGCGGCCGGTGAAGGCTTGTTGCAAGCGCTCAGGCTGATCGCAAAAAGGAAACATGCCGGCGAGAGTCGCGGAGCGGAGGGCACTCTTGCGGAGCATACCTCGGCGACTACAAGATCGGTCGCCATCACAAGCGACCCGGCGAAGCGTTTCCGCGGAAACGCAGGTCCGTCATCCAGCGTGGCGCCGAGCCCATGGTCGTTCGCCAGGACGTCGTGATCGACGTGGAGCACGACCTCGCTCCGCGGCCCGTCCGACGGCAACACCCCGATCAGACGAGTCCCCGACGGAAACGTCACGCCCAGTTCGCGGCCGAGATCAATCAAGGCGACAGGTGAAGGCTTGGGCTCACCCAGGGGCGGTCACGATGTCGCGGAAATGCAGAAGAGCTTCGCGCGTGAATCTCTTCTGCAGTTGGCGCGAAAGTGGGGCCATGACGGCGCCCGCCACACCGGCAGGACGGGACCACGTTTCGATCTTGAACGACAAGGCGCCGTCGTGATCCACATCTAACGTGAAGGTCGCCAGCCCGCGTTCAGCGTGCCCCGCGAGCGTGACGTAGGAGAAACCACGCGCAGTATTGGCGGCGCTGGTTTCGAACACGTCCACCACGCGAACAGCCGCTTCGATTGCCACCACCCCAGCCACGATGCGCTGCACGATTGTGACGCCCGTCCGTACGCGCCCGTCGGCCGAGCAGACGCGGGCATGCATTCGATCAGGGGGGAAGATGTCGTAGGTCATCAGCGCATCGAACGCCCTCCGCGCCAGGCGCTCCCCATCGCCGTCCTGAGGTAGGGGTAGCGGAATCGAATAGCAATCATGGATACCGGAACGTTCATGGGGGCTGGCGGTGGGCGGCCGTCGCTCCCACTCGGTTTGGCGGGCAGCCAGGTCCTCTCGTCGTGCCCGGCCTCTCGTCATGAACAGCATCGTGCCAGGACCCTCCGAACGGCCGATGCGGCGAAGGCCATGACCACGAAGACGATCATCCGCACTGCGGTTGCGAGAAGGAACGCGCGCGGGCGCGACAAGTCGGTCCGCCTGCGCAACAGGAAGGCCGACACGCCTATCTCGAGGGGAATGAACGCGTAGCCTACGTATGCAAGCTGCGCCAACAGGAATCCGTTCCAAGGTAGGAGTGCCCAGAGGGCCGGCAACGTACGACCGCCAATCGGAACCTTTGACAACGCCAGCCCGCCCCAGAGCAACAGGAACGAGCACACGATGCTCAACGCGGTGAAGGCGACCCGCAGCCCCTGAGAATGTAGGTCATACGCCTCCGAGAGGAAGGACCAAAGCAGTCCGAGTCCGAGTGAGGCCATCACGATCGCCTGGTCCCGCCAGCTCACCGTCTGATGGGTGCTCGACACCTTCCTGTCCGGTTCGGGGCTCGCCCCGGGCGAATCGAAAGGAACGACCATGGTCGCTAGTCGGGACGCTTGTCTTTGGTCGACGAAAAACTATCGAACCGCGAGGCTCCGCCACGTGCACCGATCTGAGTTGAAATCCCATGCATGAGACTGGTCCAACCCAGAGCTTGGGGTCGGGCTCCGAAGAAGCCCACCACGGCATTGCTCGGACGACTCACGCCTCTCGTGTAGAACGTGATCGAGGTCCCGTGCCTTTCGAATCCGAACTCGCGTGAGCCGTTCTCCGGATGAGAGCCCGTTTCGAGACAGTCGATGGTCTGAAAAACAAAGTAGGTCACGCCCAATTCCGCAAGAATAACAGACCCATTGTCGGGGCCCATGATGTCTATGTCGATGATCTCGCCCACATGAGGATCGCCGCTGGCCCGTCGGTGAAAGACGTTGATCGTGTCGAAGTCCGAATCCTTCACGGTGCCATTCAGGTCCTTGGCCATCTCCAACAGAAACGCCTCGGGCGCCAGGCCCGTTGGCATCGACGTGACCTCGACCTTGTATTCGTCGTAGACGTACTCACCGGAGCCACCAGTCGCCGATTGCAATACCGCGTGTGAGTCCCCGAGACCGGTGAGCATCCCTTTGCTGCCCGTCCAGCCCTCGGCACGCAGGCGGCTCCAACTTTGTTGGCGCGTACTGCCGCTCGCCGACGGAGGGGGAGGTGGAGGCGGCGGAGAGGGGCCGATCGGTACGACCGGAACCTTGGTTTGAGACCCCGGAGGTCCAGCGGCCGCTGGCTGACCGTTCGTCGGCGGGACGGCCGCCAAGCCAAGTGGCGCGGCCGCCGCCCAGGTCCGCGGACCCACGATACCGTCACCGGTCAGACCGAATCGAAACTGAAAAGCGCGGGTCGCACGCGCGGATTCAATGCCGTAGATGCCATCAACGCGAATGGCCGGTATTGACGCCCCGAGCTCGGGGCGCATCCGGATATTCATCAGGAAGCGCTGCCAACCTAGGACATCCTCGCCCCGCATGCCACGCCCGAGCGTCCTCAGTTCGCCGATCGCCGCCACACGCGAACGTTAGGTCCATTGCTCGTTCGCATCAAGGGTCACGTACGGAGGCGGGCGGCGAGATGCAAGCCGATCGCGGAAGGGATGTCGGTCAGGTCGACGTGGTCGATATCGGCCGGGGGCCGGGCAGAGACAGCTAGCGCAGGCGCGATGACGGATAGCGATTCCGAATCCATTGGTGAAAGTAGCGACCATGTGAGTAGGACCGAAGGAGCCCGTCGTAAACCGGCGGGGCCACCCCCGCGTACCGGTACCTGCCTCCACTGTGAAACTCGATCGTGAGAGAGCTCGAGGCAGGATCGTATTCGACGGTGGCGATGTTGCTCGAGCGCAGAGGGACACGGCCCCGCGCCTCTTCCCGTGGAGCGCTCGGCAGGGCAGGCGGAGCGTAGTTGAACGATGGTCGCACCGTTCGGGGCGTGCCCACCTCGCTGGTCGGCAGTATGCCGGATAGAGATGCCTTCCTGGTGCTGGCTCCGAGTCCGGCGATCTGCCTCAGACGGTGAATCAGGAGTGGGAGCCGCGCTTGGCTGGCGTCGTCACCTTCGAGATGTCCAGGCAAGGCTTCGAGGAATCTTTCCGACGCGAAAAGATCACCGACCACGGCCACGATGAAGTTGCGTAGCTCCGCCGGCGCCCGTTCGATTTCGTTGGCCAGCGTTACGCGCCCGTCAACGACCGCGAGAAAGTCCTCGAGATCGTGGTGGTACAGATCGCCCGCTCCTCGGCTCGCGAAGGCCTCGAGCTTGGTCGCGCAGAAGTGAGGGCCGTCCAAGTGGCGGAAGTCGCCGTCGGGACCCGTGGTAACGGACGCCCATTTCTCTGCACCGTCGTACCAGACGTTGGTGAATCCGAGAATGCTCGGGTCGACCGGCATGATGTCGGTGCGGACGCCGTCGACGATCCAGCGGCAGATGGGGGCATCTTCGTCGGCGACTGCCTCTTGGAAACCGAGCTCGCGTAGCTCTTCACCGAGTTGGTAGTAGGCGACCCGCGTCGGGACATCGAAGATCAGGTCGACATCGTCCGTGGGCCGTGGCCCGCTGGCCCCGGAGTCGGTTACGAGAAGACCGCGGATCATTCCCCCGACAAAAACTGCCCGCTCTCTCAGAGGGCCAAGGCGTCTTACCACCGTGAGAAGGGGGGCCGGAATCTTCAAGCCAGCCTCTTCTCCAGCAGCCGAATCGCCGTTTCACGCTCCCTGGCTCGTCCTGATCGGATCGCGTCCGCGAGGGTCAACCACTCGTAGACCGTCGCATCACCCAAGGCGGCCTGGGGAACCGAGGCGTAAATGGGCGTCAGACCCTGACCTCGCGTGTCGCCTTCCGCATACGGCCAAACTGGCGGCAGGTCGCTGCCAACGATGGATGAGTTGAGGGGGGCGGCAGCGTAGGAGGTCGGAACCCCGCGGCTGACGCCGGTCCATACGGGGGGGATCATGTAGCGCAGTCCATGGACCAGGAACTCCAAAAGGGCGGACCGACGGGCTGTCCGAGACGTCTCATCGACGAGACCGCTCTTCGCCGCACGTTTGACTGCCGCGTGTGCCTCGGACGCGCTCATGCGAAGCGCGCCGGCGAGTCCAGGGTAGGTCCGGTCGTGCTCGCCCGGCGTGGCGAGGTAGATGGCCACCAGGACGTCTTGGCCTTTCAGCACCGGGATAGTCTATTCGCGAATCGCGAATCGTGCAAGTAGCGGAATTTGTTTGACGAGTCGCGAAGGCGCGAAGGTTGAAACGGGGAGTTGATGTTCGGTTGGTCACTTGCCCGGTATCGGCGGGCACAATGGGAAGGGTGCTTCGGACGCTCGCCCGGGGTGCGTCGGTTTCGCTCTTTGATATCCGAATGTCGATTCGTCAGAATATCCGACGCAGGGATTCCCATGGCGCGCGTACCCCACACGGAAACCGGCACCATTGGCAAGAAGGGTGTCTTCACGATCCCCTCTGCCATGCGCAAGCGCTTCGGCCTCCAGGACGGAGCGCTCGTGATCGCCGAAGAGCGGGAGGAGGGGATCCTGCTCAGGCCGGCGGTGGCCTCGGCGCTGGAGATGTACAGCGACGAGCGCACGGCGGAGTTCCTGCTGTCGAACGCTGTCGACGCCGAGGACTACGCGCGCGCGCGCGAGGACGTGCGGTCGCTGGGCCTTGACCCTGACGCGGTTCCGCACCGCAAGCCCACGTGACCCGCGTCTTCCTCGACGCGAACATCCTCTTCTCTGCCGCATGGCGCGCCGAGAGCGGCCTGTTACGGCTTTGGAAGCTGCCTCTCGCGCTCGTCAGCTCGCCCTACGCCATCACCGAGGCGGAGCGCAATCTCTCCCGCAAGCGTCCCGAGGCGCTGGCAAGGTTGTCCACGCTCCTTGAACCGATCGAGATCGTGGGCTCGCTCGCGCCCATCAAGGACAGCGGACTGCCGACGAAAGATGTTCCGATTCTCGCGGCTGCCGTCGCCGGCCGTTGCGGGGTGCTTCTCACCGGCGACGTGACGGACTTCGGGCATCTCATCGGCAAGACGGTCCGGGGCGTCCGGGGTCTGACGCCGCCGATGTTGTTAGCCAAGGCCGCGAGCCTGCTTGGGGGACGACGCCGTCGGGAACGGTCCAGGAGATCCACAGCTGCATCGTAGTAAGCGCGGAGGGTACGCCGGCGCCAGCCCACGGATCCGTAGGGTTGGGCTCGATGGCTCGCGACGCCGAAACCCCCTGTGAAGTTAACTGTGCCCATCGCCGATCGCTCTCACGACCAGGCGGTTATCGTCTTTTCTTTCTATTCTTAGGGGCCGAAACATGGTTGTGCACGCGACCACTTGGGTTAGAGGGTCTGGAATTACTCTGCCCAAAGGAGATCTGTCCCGAGCTTGCGAGCGCTTTCATGATCAATCCCGCTGTTTCCGGGTCTCGGCCGAGGGCGGTAATCAATTCCTTTTGATCAACAGACTCGCCAGCGGCATGTCGAGTAAGAACATCCATCATGTCCGGCGATTGCAGCATCGCCATCATCGCAGTCAATTCCGGCGACTCTTGAGCAGGCTCTTCGTACCGTGGAAATGCATAGCGAGTTAG
>DASYCK010000116.1:0-5438 GCA_036500205.1 Polyangia bacterium
TCGGTCACCGAGGTCGGCGCGATCGAGAGGCCGTAATAGCCTTCGCAGCCGAGGGTGGCCGCCAGCGTGACGGGAGGGTTTGCCTTGACGAGCTGGGGAGGACAGGCGACCGAAGGGGGCACGGCGGACCCTGCCGCGCCACCTCGACCCACGCCGCTCCCGGCGGCCCCGCTCCCCGCGGCCCCGCCACCGACGCCGCCCGCCCCGCCGGCCCGTCCGCCGAGACCGCTGCTCTGTCCGCCACGGCCCCCGTGCGCCGCACCGTCCCCGCCGCCTCCGCCGGGCGGCGACCCTCCTCCTCCAGCGCGGCCAGTCGCTCCCGCCGCCCCGATTCCGGCGCTGCCGCCTTCCGCGCCCACGCCTGCCGCCCCCCCGCGGCCGCCGCCTGCGCCGCCGGGTCCTGGCCCGCCGCCTGTCCCAGGAGCCCCGCTGCAGGAGGGCAGCAAGAGCACGCTGAGGAAGAGAACGGCAGGGGCACCACCGATGATCGTCGCGGGTCCTCTTCTCATGGCCACTCCCTCTCCGGCGATCCCTGATCGACTCGATACGTGGTCCTGGCGCCCTACTCTACACAGCGCGAAGCCATGACGATGCCCGCGACGCTGAGCGGACTGGCGGCAATCCTCGGATTCGCGGTGTCTTGCCCCTGATCCGGCACACCGGAGCCCCGCAAGAGGAGACGCCTCCGACGTGGACCCCGGCGATCACCAGGCGGGCGGCGACATGGCGACAGGACCTTGTCATGTCTTCTCCCGTGACTTGGGCGCGAGAAACGAGTCAAAGCGGCAGAGCTTTGACCCCTTCTCCCCGCTCGGGTCACCAGGTCTGGGCGAGCTGGAGAATGAACCGCTATTGTTTCTGAACCCAGTGCGAAAAGAGATTTCATCCATGCCCGGTAAGCTTTGCTCCCCGCTTGCTCTCGTTTGGACCGGGCTTCTCGCCTTGGGGGTATGGGGTGCGGGCTGCGGTGGCAGCGGCTCTGGTAACGGCGCCACCGGCGGCGCCTCCGGGCCCGGCGGTAATGGAAGCGTCGGAGGGACCGGCGGCGCCGGCTCGGGGAGCGGAGGCACGGCAGGCCTGGCCGGCGGTTCGGGGGGTTCGGGCCCCGCCGGCGGCTCGGGCGGCGGCTCGGGCGGGACCAGCGGCCCGGGCGGCGCCGGCAAGGCGGGTGGCGCCGGTGGCGCGGCTGGGGCAACCGGTGGAACGGGCGGCAGTGGCGGCCATCCGGTCACCGGTCCAACCTTCATCAGCACCTGGGACACGACGGCGGGAATCCTCCAGACCCACCAGATCCAGCTGCCGCTCGTGCAGAGCGGCACTTTCGACTTCAGCGTGGACTGGGGCGACGGCACTCAGGGGCACGTGACGGCCTGGGACGCCCCCGCCGCCGGGCACACCTACGACGCCGACGGCGTGTACACGGTCTCCATCTCGGGGACCATCGAGGGGTGGAGCTTCCAGGGCCCCTACTGGTGTTCCAACCGCACGAGCGCCCAGAGCTACTGCGCTTTTGACAACGCCGCGAAGCTGAAGGCGATCCACGCCTTCGGCCCACTGAGCTTCGGCGCCACCACCGGTCAGTTCAGCGACTGCCGGAACCTGACCGTCATCGATGCGACGGACGGCCCCGTTCTCACGCACACGGCCAGCCTCGCCGGCACGTTTAGTCAATGCTCCTCACTGTCGAGCGTTCCAGCGATCGGGGCCTGGAACATCTCCACGATCGTCGATATGGCAGGGATGTTCAACGGAGCGGCGACGTTCAATCAGGACCTACGATCCTGGGACACGTCACACGTGACCAAGATGGGCGCCATGTTCGCCCACACGTCCTTCAATGGCGACGTGTCGACCTGGAACACGTCCGCCGTGACCGATATGTCCAACATGTTCGCTTACGCAGGGCTCTCGTCCACCGACCTCAGCCGCTGGGACACGTCGAGCGTGACCACCATGGCCCTGATGTTCAAGGGCACCACCGCCTTCAACGGCGACATCGGTGGCTGGAACACCGGGCACGTGACCGACATGCAAGAGATGTTCGGGCAGTCGGTGGCGTTCGACCGTGACGTCGGAAGATGGGACACCCACGCTGTGAAGAACATGACCAAGATGTTCCAGGGTGCGGTCGCGTTCAATCGGAACATCGCCTCCTGGGACACCTCGAGCGTGACCAACATGAGCCTGATGTTCTCCGGCACCAGCGCCTTCACTCAGAGCCTCGCCTCGTGGAACACCGGGGCGGTCACCGACATGAACGGCATGTTCAACGGCGCCAAGTCCTTCAACGGGGACATCGGCGCCTGGAACACGGGAAACGTCGCCAACATGAGCGCGATGTTCATGGACGCGCCCATGTTCAACGGCGACCTCGGCGCCTGGGACACCGGGAAGGTCACCGACATGTCGCAGATGTTCATGAACACCCCCGTGTTCAACCGGCCCATCGGCGCCTGGAACACCGGGAAGGTCGTCACCATGAGCCGCATGTTCGACGGCGCGCGGGTGTTCAATCAGGACATCGGCGCCTGGGATACGGGGAAGGTCGCCGACATGTCGCAGATGTTCTTCGGCGCGAGCGCGTTCAACCAGGACCTCGACCGATGGAACACCGGCAGCGTGACCAACATGGTGTCCATGTTCCAGGAAGCAAGGAAGTTCGACGGGGCCATCGGCGCCTGGGACGTGTCGCGAGTGACGAACATCGGGGGCATGTTCGAGACGGCCACCAGCTTCAACCGGGACATCGGCAAGTGGGACACGGGCCACGTCACGGTGATGGCCTCGACGTTCGCCGACGCGGAGAGCTTCGACCAGGACATCGGGACCTGGAACACGTCGAATGTCACCACCATGCGCTCGATGTTCAGGGCCGCCTTCGTCTTCAATCACGACCTCGGCAAGTGGGACACCTTGAACGTCAACGACATGTCGGGACAGTTCGCCAACGCGATGGTCTTCAATCAGGACATCAGCAAGTGGGACACCTCGAACGTGACCACCATGGAACTCATGTTCGAGTTCACGCCGGCTTTCAATCAGAACCTGGGTTCGTGGAACATCGCCAGCGTCCAGGCGCTGACCGGGATGTTCTCCGAGTACACGGGCCTCTCCACCGCGAACTACAGCGCCCTGCTCATCGGGTTCGCTCGCCAGCTCGTCCACCGGAACCTTCACCTGTCCGCCAACGCCCACTACAGCGCCGGCGCGGCGGCCACGGCCCGGGCCAATCTGATCGCCAACTCGGCCTGGACCATCGACGACGCGGGTCAGGCGCCCTGACCGCCCGCGGCCGCATCGAGTCGCTGCGGTGACCGCGGGGCCTCGCGCCTGATGGCGTTCGCGTGCAAGGCGCGCGGCTTCTGCCCGAGCTGCCTGGGCCGGCGCATGTGCGAGGGTGAGGGACGAATCGATGGCGCCGTCGCGCTACCGCGACCAGAGCAGCGCAAGCTCGATCTCGATCGCCTCGAACGGTTCGGCACGTACCTTGGCGTCTCCGCTGTGCGGCGCGAGAAGCCGCCATCCCTCCTCGTCGGACCGAAACATCTCCAACGTCTTGATGGTGGGATCGACGAGCCAGAGGTGGCGAACACCGGAGCGTCCGTAGTGGGGCATCTTCTTGCTTCGGTCGAGAGCTCCAGTCGATGGCGAAATCACCTCGCAGATCCAATCTGGAGCAAGCTCGAAGAACGGAGACTCGGGCATGATGGGCATCCGTTCACGCCGCCAGCCCGCCATGTCCGGCACCATGATCTGCCCGAGCAGATGCAGCTCCGGTTCAACCAAGATGATCCATCCCCCCGGTCCCCCTCCCCGCCCAAATCCAAACGGCCCTATCAGCTCACCGGTCAAGTTGGTGGTGGCGCGGGCGTGGGAAGAGGATGGTCGCGGCGAGGTGTGCAGTTCGCCGTCCACGATCTCGCCGACCAAGTGGTCCGGCACCGCGAGGAGATCCTCGTAGACGGCGGGCTTCTTCAGCGGGAGACCCATCACCCTTAGCGTGCGCCAAGACTGGGTAAGGAGGCAAGCCTTCATTGAGACTCGCCGAGACTCGCCCGGCTCCGGTTTCGAGACCCCCGGGGCCACGTGTGTAATATGCCGCCCGGGTGTCCTCGCTTCTCCCAGCTGACAGCGCCACCTCTGCCGCGACGGCAAGCGCGAGGGCGCCTGCTCCGAGCGCCACCGCCAAGAGCCCGCGCATGGCCGCAGTCTACGCCCGCGAAGAGAACTGCGGCGAGTCTGGCGGTTCTTCACCGCCTGGCTGCCGGCCGCGTTCGCGTAAGATGACGGGCAGCGATGGAGCTCGTCCTCTTCTGCGTGCTCGTCGGCGGCGCCACCGTGCTGCTGGTGCGCGGCGCGCGCGCGGCGGTGGCCATCGCGCTCGCAGCCGCGCTCGTCGCCGGCAGCGCCGCCGCCGCCGTCGCCTGGCGCGCGCGTGACGACGCCCGCCGCGCCGCCGACGCCGCCGCGCGCGCTCCCTTGCCCGCGCCCGTCGCCGATCGCGGCTACGTCAGCTCCGACTCGTGCCGCGCCTGCCACCCGAGCGAGTACGCGTCGTGGCATCGCAGCTTCCACCGCACCATGACGCAGCCGGCGCGCGGCGCGGCGGTGCGCGCGCCCTTCGCCGGCGAGACGCTGCGCTCCGACGACGACGGCCGCACCTATCGCCTGCGCCGCGACGGCGACACGCTGTGGGCCGACATCTCCGGCGTCGGCGCGCGCCGCGTGCCGATGATGACCGGCTCGCACCACATGGAGGCCTTCTGGCTCGCCGGCGCGCGCGGCAACCAGCTCGTCGAGTTCCCCTTCACCTGGCTCTTCGACGACGCGCGCTGGGTGCCACGCCGCGACGTCTTCCTCGTCGGCACCGAATACTCGAAGCAGCCGTCGACGTGGAACCGCATCTGCGTCGAGTGCCACGTCACCGGCGGCGTCCCCGGCTTCGACGCCAAGCTCACCGTGCCTCAGAGTCGCGTCGCCGAGCTCGGCATCGCCTGCGAGGCGTGCCACGGGCCGGCGGCCGCGCACGTCGCCGCCAACCGCGATCCGTTCCGCCGCTGGTCGCTGCACAATAGCGGCGCCGCCGACGCGACCATCGTGAACCCGGCGCGCCTTCCGCCGCCGCGGAGCGCCGAGGTCTGCGGCCAGTGCCACGGCATCGCCTGCCCGCCCGACGGCTGGCTCCAGCACGGCCTCGGCTTCCGCCCCGGCGACGCGCTCGCCGACGGCAAGCCGATCCTGCGCCTCGCCAGCCTCGGCGCGAGCGACTGCCGCGCGCAGATCGCCGCCGACGCCTCGTTCGCGCCGAGCCGCTATTGGAAGGACGGCATGGTGCGGGTGTCGGGGCGCGAGTACAACGGCCTCGTCGAGTCGCGCTGCTTCTCTGGCGGCGCGCTCGCCTGCGTGTCGTGCCACTCGATGCACGACAGCGATCCCAA